>JBEGUT010000042.1:0-13586 GCA_041178745.1 Planctomycetota bacterium
CTGAATAATCAAGCGACGCATTTCAGAGGTCTCCAAAAAAGCATAAAACGAGTCGTTACAAGATGCTTGAAATCGAGGTGCCGTAAGTAACAGCGTCTCCATCGCAATCATCAGCATGCAGGAGGGTTGGTAAAGAAGGGAGTATAACTCAGCTGATAATAAGTTGCATGTATCGAGTGGCATGCGCGAGTGCAACTCGAAAAAAAGATTACCTACTATCGCCGGCTATGACTACGATTATATTTCATTGGAAAGTTGAAGCCAACTTGACTGTAAGTGCCGAAAAGTGGCATATCTAGCACACTCTTACAAATCTATCGGATAACCTTGCGAATGAAGTCTCGAACAATAATACAACGAGTGACTCCTAGATAGTTAAAAACTGATTCAGGAAACGATCAAGGCGAACTCAGAAATCGACACCCTATTTTTGTTTTGTCGTCTTCTTTTTAGGTTGATCGTCGGCCGTGTCTCGCTTCCACCAATCTGGCCCTTCAGCGAAAACTTCGCTATCCATTTTAAGTAGGACACTCTTCATCTCGGCAAACTTCTCAAGTTCCTTCTCGGCAAGATCGTTTGCTTCCTCGGGATCGTTAGCCATATTGAAGAGTTTGAATTTTGTCATATCGACATTCCCTACAATCTTCCAATCGCCAACACGAGCGGCAACGCGACATTCAGGTGGGGAGATATGAGTCCGCCAGTACATGGGAAGCTTGCGCTGAATCAACTCATTGCGAAATAGCGGGGTAATACTCACCGCATCAATCGTTCGATCCGTTGGGACAGGAATCTCGGCGATTTCAAGGATCGTTGCAAAAAGATCGGTTCCAACAATCGGAGTGTTATTCGACGTACCTGGGGCAATGTGATTAGGCCAGCGAATAATACCTGGTACGCGAATACCACCATCGAAATCAGCTCGCTTGCGTCCGCGAAGTCCTCCGGTAGAACCACGATTGCGATCCTGCTGAGATCCTGGATTCACAAGATCGGGTTTCCCCGTACCTTCAGGACCATTATCCGAAGTAAAGACGATGAACGTAGAGTCGGTAAGCTTCATTTCATCTAACGCCTGAATCAGTCGACCGAAAGCGTAATCGAGTTGAGAAATATTCCCATGATGCTGTTTGAGGCCCACGTCGTCGGTGTCATACAACGATTGGAACTGTGGATCCGATTCAATGGGTAAGTGTGGCTCGTGCGTCCAAACATTAAGGTAAAAAGGCTTACTAGGATCTCGGTTCTTTAACCAACCGATTGCTTCATCGACAACTAGCAATGAGGAATATCCTTCAAGTTGCCCTACAGGTTTTCCATTACGAACAAAATTCACAGGGTTCTTATGCGATGGGCCCGCGTTGTTTTGTGTCGCAAACCAATGGTCGAAACCATGATCGTTAGGCTGAGGATGTTTGGGCGAATTGAAAAAGCCATTGAGATGCCATTTGCCGACGTGGCAAGTTTGATACCCGCTTCGCTGTAACAACTTGGGCATTGTGATTTCACTGGTGCGAAGATGGCATTCGTGCTTCTCGGGAATCCAGCGAAAAACTCCGTTTCGATACGGTGTTCTTCCTGTGAGTATCGCCGATCTCGAAGGGGAGCAAACTCCACAGGCTGAGTAGCACTGCGAAAAACGAAGTCCTTGAGTTGCAAAAGCATCGAGGTTTGGAGTTTTCATCTCAGGGTTACCATAACAAGCAAGGTCACCCCAACCTAAGTCGTCTGCGAGAAAGACGATAAAATTCGTCTTTGGTTTTTCCTCAGCCAACAGTGGCGTAGCGATAAGCAGTGCCAGCAACGTCAGTAAAAATCTTGTCATCGTCATAGCGATATCCTCGTTACTCTTTGCCCATCTGCATGGAAATACTTTCAATCGCTCCTCGGAAATTAGGTCGCTCTTCACCGAGAACGAAACTCCCTAAGTCCGCTCCGATCTGCAGGCCGTCATTAGGATTTCTAGGAATCAGATCTTTTAAAGGCGCTTCGGCCACCTGCTCTTCATTGACTTCCAAAATTAAAGTTTTTTTATCACTCACGCGAGCTTTGACGGTCGTCCATTCACCGACACATGGTTTTGTCGATACTACGGTGGTAATTCCAGAGAGAGTTCGATACGCAAACGTCGGCTTGCCATCCGCGATATAGAGAGCGTATCCCAATGACTGACCTCCACGGGCTAAGATAATTCCATCAGCCTCCGCCTTGACAGAAGCTGTGATGGAAAAAGGAGTGCGGCTCGGATCAAGACTACTGGAAACTGGTACTTCGATATGCCCCTTGCCATCAAATTGCCTCGCCGCCTTACCTTGTTGTCCAGCAGAAAGATTCGTGCCCACTATTCGTCCATGATTTTTGAAGCGACTTTCATCTAATGTCCGCTGCCCCTCATCTTTGGTGAAACGGTATTGCAGTACAACGCCATTGATAAATTCGCGGGGGCCGCTGGACGCAACAGGGGCGGCGGGTTTCTTCTCATCAGCAAATTCAGGAATACGATATCCAGTGGCAGCAACTTGTTGCTCGTACTCCGCCTCTAGCTTCTTACGAAGTTCTAGATGATTCGGGTCAGTGTAAATATTGTTGATCTCGTAGGGATCCTTTTGCAGGTCAAACATCTCCGTCCACTCTTCATGCCCTGGATATTTGACAAGTTTTGCAGTAGTAGTACGCACCGCAGCGAGTGTCGGGATCTGAAAACCTCTTTCCAAAAAGTAGGTATAAAGAAAAGACTGTCGCCAAGGCTTGTCGCTCTCTGTTTCAGACAAAAGAGGTTTCCAGCTACGTCCTTGCATCTCTGCAGGCACTGGAAGGCCAGCAAGCTCTAACCAAGTTGGGGCAAGATCGATATTGAGAACCATTTCATCGACTTTACGGTTCGGCTTGATCAACTTCGGATAGCGAATCAACATAGGAACACGTATCGATTCCTCATAGGCCGACCGCTTATCCCCCAGTCCATGCTCACCTAAATAAAAGCCATTATCACTGGAGTAAACCACGACCGTATTCTCTGTCAGTCCTAGTTGGTCGATTGTAGCGAGCAGTCTTCCGACATTTTCATCGATCGCATTAAGACCGCGAAACATACCAAGATTTGTTTTGCCAGGTTGGCTTGCTGCCGGCGATGGCTTGGCAGGACTTTGAGCGGGCGCGTTTTGCCGATAAATGGCGGTCTTATTGAGATTGGGTACGGCACGCGATTCGACATCCGTATACAACGTTTCGGTGCGAGGGGGAGGTGTGAATGGGCCATGGCAAGTTTTGTAACCTAACACGAGCGAAAAAGGCTTATCTTTACTCTTGGTGATGAAGTCGATCGCGTAGTCCGTAGAGACATCATCCACCCAGCCTTTGCTTTCGGTTTTGACACCATTCACTTCAACAGGACAATCAAAGTAGACTCCTTGACCGATAAAGCTTGCGGAAAAATCAAAACCAGGTCGCTGACCACTTTGACTTCCCATATGCCATTTGCCGATGTAGGCAGTCTGATAACCGGCGGCTCGCATAAGCGATGCATGTGTAACATTTTTTTCATTAAAGGGTGAATGATTATCGATGATCCCGTTGAGATGCCCATAACGCCCCGTTAGAAACGCAGCTCGGCTAGGAGCGCACAACGCTGTTACGACGAAGGCATTGCGAAAGCGAATTCCTTCGGAAGCCAAACGATCTAAGTTTGGCGACTTAAGCCATGGAAAGCGGGCCTGTTCTCCTTGCTCTCGTTGCACACATCCAAGGGCATCCCAGCGTTGATCATCCGTGTAGATAAAAATAAAATTGGGTCGCTCAGCAGCAACAACGGATGGAACGGATTTACCGATCAATACGAACGACAATACCACGACGATCTGCAGGATAGGATGTCTCATGATGCGCAGTTGTAAAAAGAATGATACGTTAGAGAGCTGTTTCACAAATGAAGTGATTTATAGAGCAGGCAATATTGCTTCGTTGCAAGGTTAGCTAGAAATCTACCACGATTATCATTGATTGCACGACTCGAAACAACCACCGAAGTCAAAGAGCGAAGCGAGAAAGTTAGATCGATGGTGATCCTAAGAAAAGTAAGTGTGCCTTATCTTTTCATTACGGAAATCGGCAGTACCGGAGAGGTGGAATAAATCCAGAATATATGCCGATTTAAGCCGAAAAACTCATTAGAAGAAACCAACTCTACCAACGCTTGTGGCTCAAGAACACGGCGGAATGTTTCCTGTAAAGGCATTTGCTACAATACGATCGTTGTCGATTCGTCTGTTTGCAGCAAAGTGAGACAAGATGCAACAGGAAGAGAAGGTAAAGCTGGTTCGAGGCTTGACGCTATATGACACCATAGCCCTTGTGATCGGTACGGTTATTGGCACCGGCGTTTTTCTCAAGACTAGCGTGATGGCTCAGGATGCTGGGTCACCAACCATGGTTCTAACAGCTTGGGTTGCGGCCGGACTGCTTTCGCTTGCAGGAGCCTTGACTTACGCTGAATTGGGAGCCATGTTGCCACATGCCGGTGGCGAGTATGTGTACTTGCGCCATGCATACGGCGATCTTTTCGCCTTTCTCTATGGATGGATGCGTGTTGTCGTAGCTTCATCGGGATCCATTGCTATTCTCGGAGTCGGGCTGGCCACTTTTCTGTCTGCAATTTTTCCGATGAATACTGTTTGGGCCGAAGCAGAATTCACGCTCCTGTATCAAAAGATTGACTGGCAGTTTGGCGTCAAACAAGTGGTTGCTGTATCTCTCATCATGTGCTTCTCGATCATCAATTGCTTAGCCGTTTCCTTGGGAGGCAAGGTTCAATCTTTTCTAACGTTGCTCAAGATTGCCGGGATCGCTTTTTTAGTGATTGGGGTATTCTTCTTTTCAAAAGACGCAAGTTGGTCTCACCTGCTTACTCCCTCTGATAAATCCAATTGGAGTGGTGCTTCAGCATTCGGTATGGCTATGCTGGCGGCACTCTGGGCTTACGATGGATGGAACAATATGCCGATGGCGGCAGGAGAAGTTAGTAATCCAGGCCGCAATGTTCCGAAAGCACTTATCTTTGGGATGGCCGCAGTCATGCTCATCTACTGCCTGACCAATTTGGCTTACTTCTATGCTCTCGATTTCGGCAATATCCTCAACGCGAACTCAACGAGCTATCGCGATGCATTGCCGGTCGCAACCAAAGCTGCGCAAACGGCATTCGGCGAAGATGGTGGAAAATTGATATCGATCGCTTTTATTCTCTCTGCGATGGGAGCCATCAATGGTTCCATTCTCACTGCAGCGCGTGTCCCGTATGCCATGGCTGTGGATGGTCTCTTTTTTGAGAAAGCGAAAGAACTTCATCCCAAAACCCGGGTACCTGTGTATTCCATTTTGCTTCAGGCCGTTTGGGCAAGTGTTCTGGCTATCTCTGGAACCTTTGATCAACTCACCGACTATGTAGTCTTTGCATCTTGGATTTTTTATGGCCTTGTCACGTCATCGATCTTTGTATTGCGACGCAAGATGCCTGATGCAGAAAGACCCTATCGAACCCTAGGCTATCCATTCGTACCGATGATTTTTATCGGGGTAGCAATCTGGTTGTTAATCAACACTCTGATTCATCGCCCTATTGAGTCCCTTGCTGGACTCGTTCTGATCGCATTCGGGATTCCGCTTTATCTAATCTTCAAGAAAGCATCGCAATCAACTTAATTGCTGATCTAAAGGGCCCTTTTAAGTTCTCAAGGCTTCTTCAAGATGATCGCCTACTTTCGAAAGGATCGAACAAAATTATCAAGCAATCGTTAACTTGCAATGACTCAGTACTGCAGTTACGAAAACGCTTCTGCGATTCGTTCCTTGAGTCCATTGTCTGGTTCGTTGCTGCTGGTCAATAAGTGACTTCCTGCCGCGAGCAATTCCGATCGCCAGCGCGGAGAGCAATATTTATATTCTTCGAAAATAGCAGAACTATATTTGTAATCGTGAGAATCGGTTCCCTTAAGGAAGATCAATTCTCGCGAATGACGTAATAGGGCAGTCTCATCACCGCCGGCTTTCAGGTAACCAAGAATCGCTTGACTGGCTAATTTTCTATCGGTGCTGAGGTGTTCGAAGATTTGAGACGTTTCCTTAATTGCTTGTTCCGCAGGTTGCAACTCCAGCAGGTTCGCTTCGTTCAAGGTAGCCCGCTTGCCAGCGGCATCTCTAAAATGTCCGATGAAAGAAGCATTTTGTAATATCAACCAACGTCGCAGTCCTTCTTCGCTGACGCTGCGGTACAAATAATGAAATGCATTGGTGCTAGTGATGGCATGCAGGGGAACAATCGCCGGTTGACGCATAACCATTTCTGCTGCCGAGCACTGGATTGCATCGAAGATCGATCGCGATGATGCCTTTCGATGCAGTGCCGTCATTGTTAACTCGGCGAGTCCATCTGGACTTTCGACGCGTGCAGCTTGAATCCATTCCTTCACCAGTTCCTCGTCGCTGGCTGCAGTCAGGTCGCTGCTGGGCAATCTCCTAGCTCGTTCTTGATTAGCTCGCCCCGAGCGATCGGCTGGTAAATCGTTTTCCGAAGGGTTTGGCTCGCCATTATGATTTAGCAGCGCGTAGGCGAGACTGCGCATCACCGGTTCGGCATGCTCCCAACCTATTGCTTCAAGCGTTCGAAAAGCTCCGGCAACCCAGATCGCTTTATGACCGATATTTCGAAAGTCTCGGGCACCATACCGCGCGAAGAGATCCAGTAACTGTGTGGATGAAACTGTCTCTGCAGCGACTGCAGCGGCTGCGTCGGCTTTCTCGACATCCCATTTCTCAAGCGATTCCTGCAGTTGCTTGAACGCTTTCTCCTTGGTGAGATCGCCGCGATTCACTTGCCGCATGGTCCACTCGCCTTCGGCTCGATCCTGTTCCTGGCAGCGCTTGAAATAGTCCATGGACCAAAAAAGTGGAAACCATCGGTGCTCATCGCGCGCAGCCAGCGTAGCTTGGTGCGCTGCATGGATCACCATGACGCAATGAAATTTAAATCCCACGTCGGGACGTGGCTGTACGTTGCGGATCCCAGCCAACAGAGTTGCTGCAAGCAGTTCGGAATAATTAGTCCCTTGGCGAATCAGTAGGGCGATTTCGCGAAATAGCTTTTCGCGAGGCGTCTCTTCCAGCAAGCGAACTAAGGGTTCGATCTCAGGTCGAAATCGGACGGCATCAGGTGGCAGTGCAACTTCGTCGGCTCGCAGTGGTCGTAGCCAAGGAGAAGCGAAGAACGCCACCCCCGCTCCTAACAATATCTTTCGACGAGGTAATTGTATCCCAGTCATTCGCTGTCACTCCGTAGACTTTCGGTTCTCACTGATTGGTTTGCCCTAATGTCTGTTCAGTACGGATGAGATCCTAGACCGCGTAACAGAACCGCGAGTCCATACATCTTCACTGCTAAACTCAAACAAACAATTCCAATCGAGGTTCTCCCTTACCATCTTCGGTGATATAGAAAGGACGCTTTTCGATATCGAAAACCGTCTTCGGACTGATACCCATCGCATGCATCAATGTGGCATGCAAGTCGGTAACTGTGATTGGGTTTTCAATCGCGATCAAAGGACGCTCCTGCGCCGTCTTTCCGTAAAGAAAACCCTTCTTGACTCCACCACCCCACATCACAACGCTCGAACCGCCGGTGAAATGGCGGTGCAGTCCGTAATGCTTCATCTCGGCAAATTTTTCGACCTTCTCAGCTTGGTCTGCAGCATTGGATCCGGGCTGACCTTCCATGAGCATATCGCGACTGAACTCGCTGGCCAGAACGACGAGCGTTCGATCCAGCAAGCCGCGCGATTCAAGATCCAGAATCAGCTGCGCAATTGGCCGATCGATTTCTGACTTCATGCGAGCTAAGGTCGTATGTCCATCGGCGTGTGTATCCCAGTGCAAGAATGGAACATACTCGGTAGTTACTTCGACGTAACGCGCGCCAGCTTCGACAAGGCGACGAGCGAGCAAACACCCGCGGCCAAATCGTCCGGTATCGTATTTTTCATAGCTTTCGCGAGGTTCCAAAGAAATATCAAATGCTTCGCGTTCCTTGGATTCAAGCAATCGATAAGCACCTTCCATCGATCGAATCATCGAATCGCGTTGGAAGTCGCTCATTTGGTCGCGCTGCGGATTACTGTCGACTAGCTTGCGATAAAACTTGTAGCGGTTCTGAAATCGTCCCATCTCCATTCCCTTGGGCGGCCGAACAGATACCGAAGCCTCTTCCGGGAAAGGTAAGTTCATCGGAGCGTATTCGCTGCCGAAAAACCCAGCGGTCGTGAACGCTTTTAGTTCTTCCTGTTCACCAACACCTTCTAGTCGCTGGCCGATGTTGATAAAGGGTGGGATAACGGGATTATTTGGCCCAAGCACCTTGGCAATCCATGATCCGATATGAGGGCAGGCTACTGTCTGCGGTGGCACATATCCTGTGTGCCAATGATACTGATGCCGCGAATGAAGAATACTTCCGAGGTCAGGTTGAATGTGAGAGCGAATCAACGTCGCACGGTCCATCACTTTGGCGATATTATCCAGGCCCTGACTGATCTCAATATTATCAACGACAGTCTTGATCGAAGGGAAAGTGCTGAGCACCTGAGCGACAGGCTTACCAACTTCAAATGGTTCGTAACGCTTCGGATCAAAAGTATCTGGTGCTCCCATGCCCCCGCCCATCCAAAGCACGATGATTGAATCGGCTTTAGCTTTCGGGTTTACGATTTTTGTACCGTCCTCCAACGCCCAAATCTGCTTCGGTTCACCAGCGGCAAGAGCAGCGGCAGATGCCATAGCAAGCTTCTTGAGAAAATCTCGACGAACTTCACCACGAGGTGCCGCAGGATCTGCTTCGTAATTCATCATAACTAACCTTCCGAGCCTTATTGAATCTCGATCGATAAATGAATCAGCGTACGTATTGAAACTCGGGCAACATGATGATTGCCCAGAGCATATCTTCTAAATCTTCAACTTCTAACTTTTCTCCGATCAGCTCGGAGACGGCTTTCTTTTCATCTGCAGTCGGAGATCTGCTCAAAGCAAATTGATAGAGCTCCTCAGCGATGCTAACCGAGTCATTATTCGCACTGCGACTGGCAAACTCCTGATGCCATTTCATCGCACCACGATGCAACCAATCCGCTAGTGTTTGGCCATTGGATAAATCCATTGCCTCTAGTTGTGTCAGTTCGGTAGGCCGCATGCTGACAATTTGATCGCGGTTTGGTCGCCCTAAACTCCTCATCAAGAAATCCGCTTTGACCAACGACGCCCTCACCATCTTGCTGCCAACCAGCAAGCCCCTCGATAGTCCCTGAGTCATCTCCCCATTAAGCCTTGCAGCCCATGGCCCGGGCGCTTCGACAGCAGTTTGCCAATCGCTGTCAGCGGCTGTGATCTTGCCATCTGCCCCTGGTAGCGATACTGTCACTTTCCATTGTGTATCGGAAGCAACTCGCTGGATTCCCGAATCTCCTTCCAAGACAGCTTCAAAATAAAGTGCTGCTGGGTTAGGTCCACTTCCCGCATTGATTCCCAGCACCACAATTTCATTTTCACCCTCTTTCAGCAGTGGTATCAGGTCGAATACCTCAACCGTCTCCCAGTTATTATCTTCGGCAACCAACCGTCCATTGATCCACAACTTGTATTCGTTATCACAGCTTGTCACAGCAACCGCTTTTTTGAGAGGACCTTTCACCTCAAATGTCTTCCTAAAAGCGATTTTCTCGCCAGCCGCTGGGCCCGGTTGCTTGGTTGCGGAAGTCGCCCAAATCCACTTGCCTTCAAGCTTCCCTACGCTAGCCGCAAGTTCTCCAGGCTTTCCTCGTAAGACTGGCGCATCAAACGCTGTTGGCGCTGCCCCCGTCAATTGCCAGACCGTGTCAACAAACTGTTCGGCTGTCATTCTTTTAGCCCGCGAACCAGCATAGAAATACGACTCCTGAGTCGTTTTTTCTTTGAGGACTTCGCTCTCGCTGCGATACGCTTCGGAAGTTGCAATGAGGTAGATCATTTCTTTGAGATCGTATTTCCGATCAACTAATTCGACGGCAAGATAATCGAGCAAGTCTTCGTTCCAAGGTTTGCTCTGCATCGCATCAACAGGATGCACTACCCCATAGCCCATCAAGCGATGCCATAGGCGATTGACGATCGTTCGCGCGAAACGACCGTTATCCGACTGAGTCATCAACGCCGCCAATTGCTTTAGCCGTTCTGGCTGAGGCGTATCAGCGCTGATGTTTCCAATCTCAGGGAACAGCCATGACGCTTTAGCTTGTTGCCCGATCGGCTTATCACATCGATGAATCTCCAATGGAGTGTTGGAGTAGATGGCAGCTAAGCCGTAGGCATCTTTCAAGGTCCAGCGGTCGATGAAACTATCATGGCAGGATGCACATTTGAGATTGATTCCTAGAAACGCTTGGCCAACATTTTGAGCAAATTGTATTTCGACCGTTTGCCCAGCGCTGACTTCGCCTCGCCAACGAATTCCCATCCCAAAACCAGCACTTTCTCCGGTAGGAGGTGCGATTAATTCTTGGGCCATCACATTGTAAGGTTTATTGATCACTAGCGATTCATAGAGCCACTTAGAAATCTGCTGACGACCACCTGTAATAAAACCGGTTCCAGAGTAGTCGTTGCGCAGCAAATCATTCCAAAACGTCAACCAATGTTCTGTATAGTCAATATCGCGTGAAAGGAGTTGCCGAATCAACTTCTCGCGTTTATCTGCAGCAGTGTCTTTGACATATTCCACAGTCTGTTCGGGAGAGGGCAGCAGGCCAACCAAATCGAGATAAGCCCTACGCACAAATCTCTCTTCGGAAACGGCAGGAACCAAATCTAATTTTCTTTTGAGTCGATCGGTATCAAGAATTCGGTCGATTGGATGCGATCGATTCGCTTGATGCGCTTCAGGTAACTGTGGTCGGCGAGGAAGCAGTGGTGGTTCATAATCGCGAGCACCAAATGTGAAGCCACTTTCCCAAGGCGCTCCGGCATCGGCCCATTGCTTCAGCACCGCAACCGCATCTGCAGAAACGGCATCTCCCTCGGGAGGCATACGAAGATCCGGATCGGATGAAGTTACTCGAGAAATTAGTTCGCCGACCGATCCATTTTCGGGAAGCATCTTAATACCTGACTCGCCACCCGCGATTAAATCCTCGCGGGTATTCATCGATAGTCCACCTTTTTTCTGGGTACCCATATGGCACTCAGCGCAATGCTTTTTCAGCAGCGGTACTACCTTGTGAGCAAAATCAAAAGGTTCCTCGCCAAGGATGGAACCGTAATTCAAACATCCGATTGACAACACTAGGAAAACACAACGTGTCACCACCGCAAATCTAAAGGTTAGCGTTTTCCACCGCATAATCGTAAGTCGTGTCGAACTTCGCTGCAGAGTGGTTAACTGGTGGGCGAGGAAACGAAAAAGTATCATTAAAAAAATTCTCTATCGATTTAGGTAGGCAGTGGGGAGGGAAACCTGTATCGTGACTTCTGCGCAAGCTCCCAGGTCTTTAATGGCATCGTGAGAGTTCGACCTGGGTTACCGCTTTTTTTGCAAAAAGATCGGAACTCTTCAACCCTACTAGGGTTTACCGCGCTGGTTCTCTGCCAGAACCACTTAACCTATCTATGATAATGGAGTTTCTCCAATGCGTCAGCTTTTAAAGTTGTGGTTTTACCCCCTCGGCCTAGGATTATTAGGCTCAATGTGCGGTTTTCAGTCGGTAAATGCCGAGGACGCTTGGACACGATTCCGCGGCCCCGATGGATCCGGCGTCTCCACGGAAACCGTTTCCACTCCTACGAAATGGAGTGACACCGAAAATTTAAAGTGGAAAACAGCACTGCCAGGACCTGGATCCTCCTCCCCGATTGTTGTCGGTGAAAAGCTTTTCGTGACTTGCTGGAGTGGCTACGGAGTCGATCGCGATGGTGGCGGGGATCAAGCAAATTTGAAACGCCATTTAATTTGTATAGAGAAATCATCGGGCAAAATTCTTTGGGATAAAAGCGTTCCAGCCGTTCTTCCGGAAGATGAATACGGAGGAATGTTCGCCGAACATGGTTATGCCTCTCATACACCTGTCTCCGATGGCAAGAAAGTTTACGTTTTCTTCGGAAAAAGTGGTGCTATGGCTTTCGACCTGGATGGCAATCAATTGTGGCAAGCCAAATTAGGTGATGGACTCGATCCGCGACGATGGGGTTCTTCCAGTAGTCCAATCCTTTACAACAATATACTCATCGTAACGGCATCAGCGGAAAGCAAAGCGATCGTGGGGCTCGATACCGAAAACGGTAAAGAGCTATGGCGAGCCGAAGCCGAAGGACTAAACAGCACTTGGGGAACTCCTATTCTTGTTCCCGTCGATGATAAGAAAACAGATCTTGTCATTGGCGTCCCTTACGAATTCTGGGGACTCGATCCCACAACGGGCAAACTGCGTTGGTTTTGCGAGGTGATGGAGACTGATTCATTTTGCTCTAGCGTTATCGCTCACGATGGAATCGTTTATGGTATCGAAGGACGAGGAGGTGGTTCTATAGCAGTCCGCGCTGGCGGTAAAGACGATGTCACCAAAACCAATATTGTCTGGCAAGGCCGTAATTCAAGTCGTATCTCGACGCCTATCTATTACGACGGACGTATCTACTTCTTCTCTGGACGAGTTGCGAATTGCATCGATGCTGCTACAGGCAAAGAGATCTATCAAACACGTCTCCCCGCTGGCAATAACAACGCTGGAGACAATGCAGTGCGAGGTAATGAGGCTGGAGGCCAAGGTGGAGGTCGTCGAGGTGGAGGAGGTGGCGGTGGAAGAGGTGGGCAGGATTACGGTTCACCTGTAATCGCCGATGGAAAAATTTATTTTGTAACACGCAATGGCGATATGCACGTTATCAAAGCCTCCGAGGAATTTGAGTCGATCAGCGTGAATCGAGTTACCTCGGATCGTGAGGACTTCAGCGGTTCACCCGCCATCAGCAATGGTGAAATTTTCGTTCGCTCAAGCAAACATCTGTATTGCATCAGCGACAAGAAGTAGACGATACCAAGATCATCATTCAGGCTAGAAAAACAAATCCCGTATCCGATCGATCACCTCATCGGATACGGGATTTTTCATTTGAAGTAGAGCAATCGTTCTTTTCGTCAGGATACTACTAGGCTTCGGCAGGCTACTGACGACCAATGTGTAGCGAACCAGTTCGCACGCATCGATTTATTTTCATTACAGCATGAGTCTATCTGCCAGCTTGGAGTTTGCAGTACTCAATAGAATTTAAAGGCCGCTCTCTAACCGTTCGCCTTTTGAGCTCCTGCCGTTCCAGATTCCACAACAAACGAAGCTCGATTCTCAAGGGGCGCTCCCGGACGAGTCACGTAGGGAACGATTTTGAAATCGCTTTGCCATTGCTTAGAAGTAACAGTGCACTCAACATATCCTCGCTGAGCATTGAAGAATTTCACGAATGGATTCTCTGCGAGTGTTGCCGCCGTCGAATCGAGCACATCTGAGCCATCGCCGCCG
>JBEGUT010000043.1:0-13522 GCA_041178745.1 Planctomycetota bacterium
TCCTTTCCAGCAGGGATCACCTTGGGCAGATCGACGAAGCGAAGTTGGTGAACTTGAGGCCAGGCAACTTGATTCCAAGGTGAGAGCAAACGCAGCAGCGCCGTTTGACTGAGTGAAGGTTGCAGCAATATCAATAGCAACCCGCCAGCGATCGTCACTAGAGCCAATAGCAGTTGCCTAAATGGTCGGCGTCGATCGATACAACGACTCAAATCGTGAGTGGCTAGGATTCGAGCAGCTTGATGGATGGTTTGATTTCTAAGCGCCATCGATCCAGCTTGTAATACCCTTGTTGATGTAGTTGATGTCTCCGATGCTTCATGGCGACTTGCCGGCGACGAGGTAGATTGAGAATTCTCGGAAGCGAATGCAATAGCAGAGGCGATGAGAGAACGCGTTTCGGGGAGTGTGCGTTCAATCTGCATGCCGATTCGCTCACGACGAGAGTCCATCGACAATGCAGAAAAATGGCGAGCTCGACGGAGCCAGTGGATTGCTGCCGCGACCGTTACCGCTACCCAGAAGAACCAACAGAGCCATCGCATGCCTGGTTCCTGCCATCGAAACCAAACATCGAACAAGATCAATGCAGCGAAGATGGTCAGCGAAAGTAGGACGATGGATGAAATTGCGTGAATCCATACCCAGCGTTCAGCACGATTAGCCAAACCATCCACCCTTTCCAGCAACAGAGATTGTTGCGAGGATAGTGGATCGAGGGTTAATGTCGAATCACTTCGAGTGCTCTTGGATTCGATGGTATTGGATGTCGCGAACTCGTTCAAAACTACAGCCTTTGCAAAACGCGAAACCATCGCATACGCCTACTGGTAACTATAGCAAATGGGAGTTTCCCTCCCCAGTCGGATTTGCGTGAATCTTGCTCCTCTGACAAGGCACTTTATTTGGCGGGAATTCACTGATGCGTGATTACTGGCCAAATATTTCAGGTTTACTGAATGAATTGCGTTATTTAACGCGAGGGCAAGCAGTTTGGTTGTTTAGCCCAGCAGGATTAAAGCGGCTCCGACCAGCATCACCAGAGATATGAGCAAACGGTGCCAACCTCCCCGTTCCCCAAAAAATCGGTAGCCGAGATAAACATTTAGTACACCGCTCAATTGGAAGAGGGCGAGAGCGTAGCTGACGGGCATCCATTGAAAAAGACCGATCGACAATCCTTGAAGTCCACAAAAAAGTACGCCTAAACCAAAGATGGGTGCTGACCAATTGCTCCATTCGAAGATGTTTTGGCGAGAGGCTCTTTGTCTATCGATTTGATGCCAGGCGACCGATAAGCTCGCGCATAATCCACTCCATACGGCGAATGCTGTCCAAGGCCCCGCCATTTGAACGGCTGGCTTAAGAAAAACTGCCGAGGCTGCAGTCAGTAGCAAGGCTCCAAATCGCCAACGAGCGCCAGGTGATATAAGCCATGCCAGTCGCGCTTTGCTGCTGACTCCACCTCCCGAAGCTGCCAACGACCAAGTACCTGCAGCCAAGATAAGAACCCCAAGCAAGCCGAACAGCGTTGGTATTTCTCCGAGCAAAGGAATTCCGAGTAGCATGCCGACAACGGGTTTTAGGCTGTTGAGAGGTCCTACCAAGGAAAGGTCCGATTTGCCGAGTGAACCGACTAGCAAGACATTACCGGGGACATCCAGTAAGGCCGCGATAGTACACGTTAACCAAAACTGCCAGGACAACTCGCTCCAGGGTGCCATTACGATCCACGGTGACATCAAGAGAGCAACCACGAGAAGCGAAGAAGTAACGACGGCGCGTGGATCTCCCGATCGCTCGACCAATTTCTTTTGGAACACATTAGCCAAGCTACTAAAAAGTACTCGACCACCTACCAGTAACGTTAACCATGCCAAAGACACGATATTGTTCCTAAAGAGCCAGCGGCAAATCAATGAAGACCCGATTCAGCCTTATGGTTTGCCGTAGCATGCTCTCACCTCACAGCATGCGGCAATATCGGCGAAGCAACCATTCGCTGGTGATCAGCACGATAAAAAACAGAATCACAAGCCAATGATTCCACAAAGGAATTGCTGGTAGCGGTTGAAGCCGAATCGCTTTTCCAGCAGGCAAGTAGGTCGGTAAGTTTCTCCATTGATCAATCGTTAGAAAACTACCTCGCGTTGTTTCGGCAAGCGATCGCAAGGACTTCCAGTCCACGCGAGTGCGGCTGAGTTCATCAAGCGGCGGTTGCATCGACAATTCAGCTGCCGGTGGTGGCTGAAGGGAAGGCTTAGTGACGATTGCTCGATAACTACCGGCTGCTAGGTTTAGTATCTGAGTCCTGTAAATGCTGCTCTCGTTTCCATACCGTGGCAAGGTAATCGTTTGTCGCTGACCACCCTCGCGTTGCAAAACGACTTCAGCAGATTCGTTCTCGCGAAGTGGCACGTTACCGTGGAATTTAAGCGATAATCCGACAGACTCGCCAGCACGATACTCGGCGCGATCGAAACTCAATTTAGCCGTGGACTCGCCAGCAAGCTTTCCCCGCGCCAGCCAACGAATCATCTGGTTCCAGTATCTTTGATAATACAGATCGTTTCCAAAATGACTCGTCCACTGAAATGTTTCGTCGGTTGCCTGGAGCACGACCCGCCCTTTGCCAAAATATTGAGCGATCAAAAGCGGTTTGTTAGCAGAGGATTCTCCGAAATCGTAATGATTGACCCAGACTAAACTGCCAGGTTTCGGTTGGCCAACATCAATGAACCAGTGCATTGGCGGAAGCTGTTGCCATAGCGACTGATTGCGAAGAGGATCGGATTCAAGTTGAAGCGGTGGCGCGGTCATCCCAAGCGGTGACAGTTGCCAGCGAAACGTCATGGGGGAGGTTGCAACATTCGTTTCGATCGAAGTTGCGGTTGGCCGTTTCCCTGGAGGTTCGGTCGGCAACAGTCGCTGTAACGAGGAACTCGAAAGGATCGCATATGAATCCGGGTTTCCAGCAATGACCATCAGTCCGCTTCCCTGCTGGTTCACAAGTCGCTCGATCGATTGAAGTGTCGTTGAGCCTATTTGTCCTGCGCCGATATCACCAAGGATAATCACATCAAACTTAGAAAGCTGATCAAAACTCACGGGGAGCAATCGTTCAGCCGACTTGTCTTGGTCGGCGTATCGAGGGTCTCCTTCCAGCAGAATCGAAGTCAACATAAAAGTTGGCTTATCCGGAGAGCCGGGTTGTCTGGCTCGGTCCAGCAGGCTCTTCAGAAATCGGAATTCATAATTCGGGGATTGCTGGACAAGCAGAACCGAAATAGCTTGGTCGCGTATCTCCAACGTCCTTTCAATCTTATTGTTTTCGAGCAGCTTTTCTCTCGGGACTGCTAACGCTTCGATCGCGATTCGTAGCGTGCCTGGTTGTTCCGCATTGAAGGATAAAACCCCACTGGCGGTTGATTGATTTTCAGTGATCGCTAACGATTGTTCCGCCAACGTGGAACCATTGCTTAAATCCCGCACAGTGATCTTCAGCTCGGTGGCAGGCACCTCTTGCAAGCGAAGTGTAAAGGGAATCTGAATGGAATCACCGACAAACGCAATCGATTCGAGCATTACATCGGCCAGTTGAACATCTGGTTCGGTTTGATCATTTCCCACGCCAACCGCGAACACAGGAAGGCCTTCGGCACGATACGCAGCGGCAGCTTCCGATATGGAAATTCCATCCGTGTTGATGCCGTCGCTGATAAAAACAACAGCCGATGTTGGGCGTCCGCGTTGTAGTTCTAGGGTTTGTTGCAGGGATGCACCTAACCGACTCGCTGTTTGATCCGCAACAGTTTCGTTTAGGTTTTTTAAGCCCGAGTCGAAATCGTTAGCAAGTACCTTGGCCTGTTCACCCGCAATGAGAAACTTCAATTGATACTGTTCATTAATCTTTCGCAAAACGTTGGCATTGTCTCGAAGCATTTCTCGCCGCAGTTGTTCGAAGCGTGCTTGTGATTCACCCGTGTTTGCTCCAGCGGCGACCTGCATGCTTTGGCTGCTATCGAGCAAAATAGCGAGTTCGGGGCGTTCCGAGCGAAAAGGTTGAAGTGAAAATGCAGCCAACATCCATAAAGTAAGTCCTAGCAGTAAGGAGCGGATTGCTGCCAGAATGATGCGTAAAGACAGGCTACGATTTCCACTTTCGAAGCGATAGATAAAAGCTGCAAAGGTGATCACCAAGATGCTGATCAAAATAGTGATCCAAAGCGGTAGCTGCCAGCAGTGAATCAATAGCGACTCGGTTTGCTCGTAGAAGCCAAAGAGAGAAAAGAATATAGCGTTCATCCTTTAGATCTCCCCAGCCAATATGCCAAGAGAGATTCCGAAACGAGCAACCCAAGGAGAGAACCTAAGCACCATGGGAAAAGGGGAATTCTTTGAGTGTTAGCAATGTAGTTCGCAGTTGTATTGGCGTTTACGTCAGTCGTGTCTGGCGAAGTCGTCTCTGTTGCCGAAGCTGAGGCGCGAAACCACTCGGCGTATCGCTTTGCGCCATCCGAAGAGAGATCGCTTTCAGTTACTTCTAAATTAACAGCGAATAACGTGTTGTCAGCGGAAGGCATCGAAGAAGTTTGATATTGGTAGAAGCCTGGTACATCATTGTTTGAATAAATCCAGGGTCGATAGCCATCTTGTTGAGGTGCAGATGGAGTGATCAGATCGGTTTTCTGATCGGGACGAAGCATCGTTAATTGAATGTCGCTGATACTGGGCGAAAGAAAGCCGGAAATCGAATCACCGACTAATCGATCGGCGACGTTTTCGTTTCTTTGAGTGAGATAAGAGGCCTGTTCTCGCATCAAGGGTAGAAAGCTCGGCCAAGCTCCAAGCGCATTCCATGGGTCGCTTTCACCAATCGAGGCTTCTTGTGGTGTGGGCGCAGTGAGCCACCAAGAAATTTTTCCTTGACCAAACCGATTTGACACCAGAAGGGGCGTTTCACGTTCCGTGCTGATGTCGATCGTTAGGTTACTCGGTAGCTTGTCGAAAGCATCGACATTCCAGAATCGAAAAATGGGTGTTGTCAGAAGGCCGCTATCGGGAAATCCTTCAAAGAGTTTTAAAATGGGGCTTTCGTAATTGCGAGGATCGATCGGGTAGAGCCCAAGCGGAGATGGAGTAGAGAGTGTAAGAGGAAATAAGGCACCTTCGGGCGACTGGATTTTGGTAAGCGATTGATAACTGGATGGATCGATACGGTCTCCGAGGAAAACAAGGAGTCCTCCGCCGCGACGAACATAATCTCCCAATAGTGCCGCAAAAGGTTCAGGGATGCTGCTGATATTGCACAGTACTACGAGATTGGTTTGGTCGAGGGGTAGATCCTGCCATTGATCGACAAAAGCAGTGGATATTGTGACGGACGAAGTATCGCCAGGTTGTGTGTTGAGTTGTTTATTCAGGGCTAGGGCAACGTATTTCGACTGTCCCTCGATGTCCTGAAGAATTAGCGTATTAAGCGAATCGGAGAGAGTGAGGAGGGAGCTTCTTCGGTCATCGATAGCGAGTTGATCTTGCGGGATATGGATCTCAAGTCGATAGGTTTTTGATTCTGCAAAGCGGTGAATAAATTCAACCTGCTTCTTTTCGCGTGGCGCAATTTTCGTATCAATACTTTGAACCGTTTGGCCATCGATCACAAGTTGCACGGGGAGATCTATCGATTGACTAGTTGAAAAGTTTGTTACCTGTGCTGCGATAACTACATCTTGATCCTTTTCAGGCGAATTGGTTCTAACTTTTACTTCCGTGACAGCGACATTATCGGAACTGCCGTCATTGATGGCTTCGAGATTAAGCTTTGCATTTGAGCTGAGCTTGCGAAGCAATTGCGATGTGCTTGACTCTGGTGGTCTGGTCCAAGTAGGGCCAGCGACATCGGTAAAGAAATCGATTTGGCAATTGGTTAGTTCTGGATGCAGTTGACGATTTCTTTGTTGTGCTTGTTCGAGGGCAGAAAGCGTTGAATCCAGATTTGAGCTTGTGAAAGTGGGTTGGAGGCGAGACAGTTCCAAGAGAGCACTCGAGCGATCAAAGGTCGCTTCGGAAAATAACACTTTCGCCGGCGAGCCCATGGTCATCAGTACGATGCCATCTCCGGGTTGAAGCTGTTCCATTTTTTTTCTTGCCTGCGCGATTGCCTGTTCCCATCGCGACACACGGCTGGAATCCTTGAACTGCATGGAAAAAGAGTTGTCGATCACACCGATCCAGAGCATAGGGGGCCGCGAGATACTTCCCCAGCTTTCGCTCGCTTGTGTAAGAAACGGTTGTGCCGCAGCGAGGGCGAGGGCGAGCAGAATGGCGACCCGCAATAGAAGCAACAGCAATTGCTGGATTCGAATCCGACGCGACTGCTTCTGGATCGCAGCGAGGAGGAATTGCATTGCAGCCCAGGGTATTTCCTGTCTTTGCCTCTGAAACCATAGATGCAGGGCGATGGGTATCAGGCCGGCCAAGGCCCACCACAGCATCCAGCCGGCGGCCAATCCCGAGGCCAGCGGAAAAGGTTGTTCCAAAAGTTGGTGACTGAAAGTGTCGCTCGCTTTGGAATAGAAGGCAGTTGGAAAAAACATGCTACGAAATCCTCCGTCGTCGCTGCGCGAGCATATGCGGAAGAGTTAGGTAGAGAGGTTGAGAGGTGTTCATCAGTTGGAAATCGATTTCCATACTGCGTGTTGCTTCACGCAGCTTGCTTATGTGCTGCTGAATCTCTTTTTGATACGCTTGCCGAATACCTCGAGGGTCGGCCAGCAGTGGTTCCCAGCCTTCCATTCCGAGGAAACGGGAGGGTTGATCGAACGGAAAAGATAGTTCTGCATCGTCGAGTACTTGTAGGACGATGACATCGTGCCTTTGGTAACGAAGATGCTGCAATCCCTGCAAGATTTTTTCGGGATCGTCTAGCAGGTCGCTCACCAGGACTACGACTCCCCGGGATTTTAGGCGAGAGGCAGTCTCGCGCAGCGCAGGTTCCAAGGCGGTGCGCCGTATGGATTGGGATTGCTCGAGCAGTCCTATTACATGATTCAGCTGCGCAGGTGAATTACTCGGTGTGATTTGTTGTTGCAGATTCTGGTCAATTAAAGAAACGCTGATCGAGTCCTGTTGAGAGAGAACAAGATAGGCAAGCGATACGATGGCAAGCTGCGCGTATTCAAACTTGCTCAACGGAGAACTGGGGCCGCGGTACGACATGCTTTCACTGCAATCGAGCAGAAGATGGCAGATCAGATTGGTTTCAGCTTCGTACTGCTTGAGATAGAACTTGTCGGTGCGACCGTAGACCTTCCAATCGACTTGACGCAGATCGTCTCCGGGAACGTATTCACGGTGTTGCGAGAATTCGATCGATCGACCCTGATGTGGGCTGCGATGCATACCAGCAATATAGCCTTCGACCAAATAGCGCGCTCGCAATCCGATAGAACGGATTTTAGCGAGCGTCTGTGGATCGAAATACTTGCCCTGCGTACTCACGATTTAATGATGCCTCCGAGGCTCGCTGGACCGACTGCAAAATTTCACCGATGATCTTGTCGACGGAAACACCATCAGCTTCCGCTTGAAAATTAGTCCGGATGCGATGCCGGAGTACTGGATAGGCAACAGCTTGAATGTCTTCAAGCTCGGCATGTCCGCGTCCCTGAATAGCGGCTCGAGATTTCGCGCCGAGAACTAAATATTGACTGGCTCGCGGACCAGCACCCCAAGCGACATATTTGCGAGTGATCTCGGGAGCTTGCAAATTGCTTGGGCGAGAGCGTCTAGCTAGCTCAATGGCAAATTGCGCGACCGCTTTGCGAATTGGGATTCGTCGCACCAACTGAATCATTCGCTGCAGTGTTTCCGCATTGATCTGCGGCTCCACTTGTGTTTGATGGTCGCTGGTAGTTTGCAAAACGATGTCGAGTTCTTCGGTATCGGTGGGGTAATCGACAAGAACATTGAACATGAAACGATCCAATTGCGCTTCAGGCAAAGGATACGTTCCCTCTTGTTCTATGGGATTCTGTGTAGCGAGCACGAAAAAAGGTTGCGGCAGGCGATGGCGCTGGCCAGCCGCTGTGACCTGTTTCTCCTGCATCGCTTCCAGCAGAGCAGCTTGCGTTTTGGGTGGTGTGCGGTTGATTTCGTCGGCTAGGACCACATTAGCAAAAATGGGGCCCGGTATGAATCGAAAGCTGCGTTGACCTGTCGAGCGATCCTCTTGAATCACTTCGGTGCCAGTGATATCTGTAGGCATCAAGTCGGGCGTGAACTGAATCCGGTTGAATTGCAGATCGAGCGATTTGGCAAGACTGCTGACTAAAAGTGTTTTGGCGAGGCCAGGGACACCAATCAACAGCAGATGTCCTCCGGCAAACAAGGTTGTCAGCAATTGTTCGACAACAGCTTTCTGACCCACGATGACTTTCGAAAGCTCTCGCTCGATGATCTGGATCGTCTGCTTGAGTTCTTCCAGTTGGCGTACGTCATCCGCAGAACTTGTGCCCGAGGAGGCTGAGCCCAAGTGGTGTGAGTCGGATGCAGAATCCGATGGCGCGTTATCGCTCATTGAAGACATAGGGGATGAAGGTCTTTCATCTAGGAATAAAATCAGCAACGTCAAAACGGCGGCCGATGCGAACCCAGTTAGCTTGGGATGTTTGCCTGTATTGTATCCAATACTGTTACCTGTCGCATTGTACCATTCATGTTATCTAAGGGGGCGCCATATCTGCAGGAGCGCTCTATCTGCAGGAACGCCGTATCTGCTGGGGCATGTTGTCCACTGAGATTTAAATTGACGTTTGGAAGGAGTTGCTGTTAGGGGTGAGTCGTCTCCGGGGATTGTCTCATCGAAGAAGGCATGGTTGATGACAGGATTACTTCTACTGTCAATCAACCATCGCTGAAGATTTGTTTGAGCATGCGGAGTTGAGTGGTGAAGTCGATGGGAAAATTGCCCTAGGTTCTGGCGTCAGTTGGTTTCGGGAAAAAAAGTTGTTCCGAGAGTGATTTCCAAGTTTCCAGGCGGGGCCAGGTTGTGGGATGGATTAGCCTTGGGTGAAGTAATGTGGTTGTCCCCTTCGCGATTCGCAATTGTCCTACTTGACGGTAGAAATCGGGCGGAGTCGGCTGGGGGCATATGGGACTGGGGCTTCAGTTCGGCGACTTTTTGAATCTCGGATTTTTTGGAGCAGGTTATTTAGGATCGGAGTCTAGCGATTTTTGCCGATAATTCCGACTAAAAACGGACGTACGCATCTTCTTTTGTTTGTTCATCGAAATTAAAAAAAGCTGGATTTCGGAGAGAATCTCAAATCGAGAGGGTAACAAACGTTGGTTTTTAGTGTGAAGGATCGATGCCGGGGGGATTGGAAGGTGCTGCAAGGGGCTCGGGTGGAATTGAGTCAATTTGTGAGGGGGAGTCGTCCGATTTTAGATCAAAATTCGGCAGTTCGCGGCGAGCGATGGTGGTAAGTGGTTGGGCTTTGGTCCCTTGAAACGTTCATTTCGGCTTGACAGGTCGGAGTGGGCTTCGTACCTTGCGGGGCTTAGCGAAAAATCGATTTTTCCGGTTAAATTCAGTTTTTTTACGGGGATTTGGCTGCCATGGCAGTTCCAAAGCGAAGACACTCCAATTCACGCACCAACAAGAGGCGTGCTCACGACCACAAGAAGCCTCGGCAATTGACTTACTGCCCCAAGTGCAGTGCGGTCACCCCGACCCATGTTGTGTGCCCGAATTGTGGCTATTACATGGGCCGAGTCGTGGTTCAAACTGAGCAGGCAAGCTAGTTCTTGCGATGCCAGCGATAGCTCTTTTATTTCCAGGTCAGGGTGCCCAGCAAGTCGGAATGGGGGCACCTCTTACGCTGCGTTGTCCTGCTGCGCGGTCGTTGTTCGATCGCGCCTCCAAAGTGCTCGGCTACGATCTTCTTGCGTTGTGCGACAAGGGGCCTAGCGAAAGGCTCAATGAAACCAAGCATAGCCAACCGGCGTTGCTGGTTCATTCTTTGGCTTGTCTGGCCGAGCTTCAGGAGAAGCAACCCGATTTGATGCAACAAGTGGTTGCAGTTGCCGGCTTGAGCCTTGGAGAATACACCGCTGTGGCTGCTGCGGGCGGTCTAGATTTCGAAGATGCTGTGCGATTGGTGCAGCAGCGTGGCGAAGCGATGCAGGATGCTGCGGATCAAGTTGGCAGCGGCATGGCAAGTATTATTGGACTGGATACAGAGAAGTTGGCGGAGGTTTGTGATTCAGCCCGTCGGCCTGGCGAAGTGCTGCAAATCGCCAATCTACTCTGCCCAGGAAATACGGCGATTTCAGGCCATCTCGGTTCATTGGCGGACGCTGAGGTCAAGGCTTCGGAAGCTGGAGCGATGAAGACAGTACGGCTGGCTGTCGCTGGGGCTTTTCATACCGAATTGATGGGCCCGGCGGTGACTCGACTACAAAAAGCTTTGGCGGAGACCCCGATTCGTTCAGCGAGCATTGATGTTTATTCGAACGTGGATGCGAAGCCGCATCGCGATGCTGAGGAATTCAAAAATCTGCTAGCGCGACAGGTGGTCAATCCGGTCCAGTGGGAAGCGTCACTGCGAGCCATGTTGGCTGCGGGTGTCGAATTGTTTTACGAAATTGGTTGCGGTAGGGTGTTAGCGGGAACGCTTAAACGCGTTGACCGCAAGGCTGCTTGCGAGTGCTTTGGAGATTAAACATCGATGAGTGATCAGGGAGCCGAAACAGGTTTGAAGGCAGATTTGCAGGGGCAAATCGCTTTGGTGACTGGCGCCTCGCAGGGGCTTGGCCGGGCGGTAGCCGAGTGTCTTGGGGCCAATGGAGCGACCGTACTGTGCGTGGCTCGTAGTGTCGACAAACTGGCTGACACTGTTAATGCGATTCGTTCGAAGGGAGGGCACGCCGAAGCCCTACCTTGCGATGTGACTTCGCGAGAAAGCGTTGAAGCTCTCTTTGCAAAGGTCGAGGAAACGTATAAGAGGCTTGATATTCTGGTCAACAACGCGGGAATAACTCGCGATACCCTGCTGCCTCGAATGACCGATGAACAGTGGGATGAGGTTTTGCAGACTAACCTGACGAGTTGTTTTTTGTTCAGTAGAGCAGCTTCTCGAATGATGATGTCCCAGCGATATGGTCGAATTATCAACATGTCGAGCGTCTCAGGTTTGATCGGCAACGCGGGTCAGACCAACTACTCTGCCTCTAAAGCGGGGATGATTGGTATGACTCGGAGTTTGAGCAAGGAGTTGGCCAAGAGAAAAGTGACGGTAAATGCCGTTTGCCCAGGTTTTATCGAAAGTGATATGACCAAGGCCTTGGGGCCAGCGGTTATGGATAAAGTCAAGGAAAAGATTCCCGCGAATCGTCTTGGTGTACCCGAAGACGTGGCCGCGGCGGTTTTGTTTTTGGCCAGCAAGGCAGCCAGTTACGTGACGGGTCAGGTTTTGACCGTAGACGGAGGAATGACGGGTTAGAAACTAAAGAGCCCGCTTCCTGCCTTGACCGTCTTTGCTAGAATCCTCTATCTTCTGGTCTTGCCAAGTGTTACCAAATAGCACGGGTGAGCCAAATTGGTTTAGATTTTCCAGGCCTACAGCACAGCAATACATTTAATCTCATCAAGGAGTATCAATCTATGGCATCGGTCGAGGAACGAGTAATTGACATCGTGGCCGAGCAGGTTGGCGTCGATAAAGACAAAATTACCAAGGATTCTCATTTCGTGAATGACTTGGGAGCTGACTCGCTAGACATCGTCGAGATGATCATGGAATTGGAAGAAGAGTTCGATATCAGCATTCCAGAAGATGCTGCTGAAAAGATTCAACGAGTAGGCGAAGCAGTGGACTATATCGAAAAGAATCAAGGCGGCTGATAAAGCAAGATTGCGGATCCGTTTTTTCTGCGGCCTTAACGGCCGCTTTTTTTTAGGAAGATTTCGGCTTCGCGCAGGGGCCTTTGTTGCTTTAAGTTTCGAACTTGAAACGATCTCCGGTGAGATGTTTGTGGCGACTGGAGAATCGCGAGCAACATGATCCTCCGTCGAGTCGGCTGGTTTCAACCATCGCGGGCTTGTCATATGAAACGTCGAGTTGTCGTAACAGGTTTAGGTGTCGTAACTTCTCTTGGCGGTGAAGTAGCATCGCTGTGGGATAGTATTCTTGCCGGTCGCAGCGGAGTGCATCCGTTGACGATTCTAGATGTGTCGAACTTCAAAGTTCGATTCGGTAGCGACATTCCTGACTTCGATCCTGGTAAGTACGTCGACGCTAAAGAAATGAAGCGACTGGATCGCTTTACGCAATTCGCGACTTACGCTGGTGGTAAAGCCATCGAAGATTCAGGAATCGATATCTCCCGAGAAGATCCGTATCGTTGCGGAGTAATCCTCGGATCGGGAATCGGAGGTCTTTCGGAAATTGAGATCCAGGTTGAGCGGTTGCTCACCAAGGGACCTGATCGCGTCAGTCCTTTCACGATTCCCAAGTTGATGCTCAATGCAGCAGGTGCGAACATTTCGATTTGTCATGGTCTCAAAGGTCCGAACTTCACCGTAGCAACAGCGTGTGCCAGCGCTACCAACGCGATGGGTGATGCCTTTAAATGTATTCAGCACGATGATGCGGATGTCATCGTAACTGGGGGTACCGAAGCTGCAATTACTGCGATGGGAGTGTCTGGTTTTCAAAACATGAAGGCCCTGTCCACTCGCAATGAGGCTCCAGAAAAAGCCAGCCGTCCCTTCGATGCGGATCGCGATGGATTTGTTATGGCTGAGGGTGCCGGCATTTTGGTGTTCGAAGAACTCGAACATGCGAAACGACGCGGCGCAAAGATTTACGCTGAAGTGCTTGGCTACGGTGCCAGCGGTGATGCAGGGCACATCACGCAGCCGGACGAACTTGGGCGAGGTGCCGGTCGCGCGATGGCAAATGCCTTACGCGATGGTGGCTGGAATCCATCTGACGTCGACTATATTAACGCCCACGGAACCAGCACCCCGTTAGGAGATAAGGCCGAAACCCAGGCGGTAAAAGGGGTTTTTGGTGACCACGCTTACAAGGTGTCCATATCGAGCACCAAGGGCCATATCGGTCACGCTCTAGGGGCAAGCGGTGGAATCGAGATGATTCTGACCGTCCTGGCGGTGTATAATGATCTCGTTCCTCCCACAATTAATCTGGAAAATCCTGATCCCTCCTGCGATTTGGATTACACTCCTAATGTACCGAAATCAAAGCGAATCAATTTAGCGATGAACAATAGCTTCGGTTTTGGTGGTCACAATGCATCGATTCTCTGTGGCAAAGTGCGTTAGAGAATTCCCGACCAGCGAAAACTGCCGAGACTCCTGACGTTGTGACTAGCGGATTGATGATAGGAACGGACCGTCTTCCACAAAACCTCGCCTAACACCCACCTGTTAGCTCACCTGCCTTTTCATTTAGTAAAGGTTGTAACGTTCATGTCCTGCAAAGCTATTTCACAGCTT
>JBEGUT010000044.1:0-13308 GCA_041178745.1 Planctomycetota bacterium
ATCGAGGTTTTGACCTTCCGCCATTGCGTCGTGCACGCTTAGCAACGCTTCTCGCAGACCGCTGTGCACAGTCGCTTCGGATAGTATCTTCAGCGACTCCAGCATCGGCACTCCATTGCTGAGCAAGTCAGCTAATTGGGTGCAAGCATCTGCTACTTGATCTTTTTTAACACGAGACTTCCACTGCCAGCCAACGCTGGGGAGCTTGGAAACCTGAGGTTCTGCAACAGACATTGGAAAGAGAGAACGTTGTCGCAGTCGCTGCATCGCTTCAACACGATTGGCAGCTGAGATAGTTCCTTCCGTGCGCTGTCCCTGCGTCGTCTTAGCGATATAGGCAAAGTCTGGCATGGGGACACCGCAAACTATCAATCCGCTTTGCTGACTCGCAAAACTTCATCCACAGTTGTGATTCCATCCAGGACTTTGCGCCATCCATCGGCGCGTAACGTCAGCATTCCCGCATCGATCGCAGCTTGCTTGATCAGTTGCGATGAAACCTTTTGGGTTGCTAGTTGCCGAATTTCCTCATTGGTAACAAGCAACTCATAGATACCGATTCGCCCACGGAAGCCAGTGCCACGACACTTCTCGCAACCGCGAGGTTTGAACAGTCGCAGATCGGGGTCCAAGCGGCTATCGATTGGGAAATCTTCAGGCAGTTCTTCTTGGCCGGGCTTATATTCCTCTCGACATTCTGGGCATAGCTTTCGAACAAGTCGCTGGGCCATCACGCCTTCGACGGTGCTTGCCACCAAGAATGGCTCGACACCCATGTCGCACAATCGCATAAATGCACCAGCGGCATCATTGGTGTGCAAGGTACTAAAAACCAAGTGGCCGGTGAGCGAAGCTTGTGTGGCGTTTTCCGCTGTTTCGAGGTCGCGGATTTCGCCGACGAGCACGACATCCGGGTCATGTCGAAGAATTGATCGCAAGCAGGCCGCAAAAGTTAGTCCAACTTTGTGATGTACCTGAATCTGATTGATCCCCTCGAGCTGATACTCGATCGGATCCTCGGTCGTGATAATCTTTGTGTCTTCGGATTTGATTTCGTTTAACGCGCTGTACAAAGTCGTCGTCTTACCAGAGCCTGTTGGGCCTGTTACCAAGACAATTCCGTGGGGCAGATTGATAAGCTTCTGGAACTTCTTGTAAACATCCTCGCTCATGCCGATGCCACGAAGCGAAAATTGCAAGTTGGATTTGTCGAGCACACGCATCACGACGCTTTCGCCATGGAGCATGGGAATGATCGAAACGCGGATATCGACCTCACGTCCAGAGACTCGCAGTTTGATACGACCATCTTGAGGTACGCGCTTCTCGGCGATATTCAGTTTCGCCATGATTTTTAAGCGACTAGTGATCGCTGCGCGAAATTGATTCATCTCCGGTGGAGTTGGCTGGCGTTGTAAGATACCGTCGATACGATAACGAATCTTGATGCCATTCTCTTGCGCTTCGATGTGAATATCACTCGCCCGTGCCTCGATCGCTTCACTTAAAATTTCATTGACCAAGCGAACCACGGAAGCTTGTTGTGCTTCCTCGGCATCTTCCGACCCGTCGACATCAATGTCTTCGAGCATTTCGATGTCGCCACTTTGTTGGCGTTGTAGCGCAATCAGTCCATCGACCGTCTCGGCTCCAACCCCTAGATATTTTTTGATCAAGCGGCGAACAGCTTCGGAGGTTGCTACGACAGGACGAACTTCAAGTTCCAAGGCTGACGCGACTGAGTCGAATGCATTGAAGTCGAATGGATTGCTGACCGCCAAACGTAGGAATTGATCGGTTCGGTCCAGCGGGAAGACTTCGTGGCGGTGAATGAGCTTCAGTGGAAAACCTTCCATGGCGGCGGGGTCCACCGTCACGTCATCGGAGTCAAGCCACTCCAGGCCCAGGGCCCGCGCGGTCTCAATTAATAAATCTCGCTCCCCATCAAATTCCCATTGCTGAGCCAAAGACTGCAAGGAAGCCTTGTCGCGCAAGCAATCGGCCACATTGCGGAGTTGTAAAGGATCCAAAGACGGAGTCAGTGAGGTTGTGTTGGTAATCATGGCTTTGGGTGGGGTTGTTTACTGCCAAACCGTTTCAGATCCGAAGTCGTTGCGGATCCACAAATTTCAGTTTTGGCAGACCATCCTTGGTAAGGTTTGTTAGGCGGGAAATTTAACTATCCGGTGATTGATTTGTCCCTTACTTTACTGGTTCCATTAAGGGCAAACTTTGTCACCGCCGTCGATCATCATGCCGACCCCTGTTTTGTAGGTGGGAGGGAAGGGTCAGCAACTTCGTCGGAAACAATCCATAGTTTTGGTGTATCCATTCCGACCGGAATTGTATCGGCTGCTTCCGATCGCGTCAAACCAGCAATATACCCCCTGTAGGTTTTGTTTTTAGTTACTTCGGGGACCTAAGGAGCATCCTTAATGCATCCTCAATTTGGTCACTCTTCGACTCTCGAAGCTTGATAACTTGAATTTGCCGTGAGCGCTGCGAGGCGGCTCTGTCGTCGATTAATTGGATAAAATCGGCGATTTCCTTAGACAGTTCGGCCGGTGCACGCAGCACGATCGAGTTCGAAGTTGTGTCGCTGCTTAGGGTTAGCAGTGGACCTGTCGTTTCTGCGTTAATTTGCTGCAAAATCGTTGCAACATCCGTCGAGATACCCTCCGGAATGGTGAGGGGCTTCCGTCCCCCATCGCTGGTCAACTGTGATCTGTAGACATCCTGGAGGATTTCTAGCACCCGTTCGGCATCGGTATTTTCGACCGAGATCAGCGTGGGAAGTTCCAATTGCAGTTGATTGACCAGATCATCTGAGTCCAGAACGCTAAGCAACTCTTCGACCACTAACCTGTCAGCGTTGCCACCGTGAACGACCAGTGCGTTGATGCGAGTGTCAGCAACCAAGGTCGTTCGGCTCAGGGGCGAACTGCTGAAGCCGAAACTCGTACCGCTAGTACCGCGGCGGAAAAGCTGCGTGAAGAGCTGTTCTAATTCTTCGGCGTCTGCATGGCGCAGCATGTAAACGGAGTAGTTGCCTGTGGTCGCTGCGGGAAGAACCGGTTGCCTCATGCCAGCTGCAACAAGGGCTTCGAACTGGTCTAGAGCATCTGTATCTTCCGATGCGACGGTCCATTGTCGATCGCCAGGTATCACTACAATCGGTGGTGACTTGGCGGGTGAAGCGGGAGGTGATGATACAGTTTGGTTATCCGCGATCTGAGTTCTGGTTGACTCGTTAGCGGTCGTGGGAGGTGGTGTCGTTTCTTGGGTGGTTGCTAGAGAAGGAGTCTCTTCGGTTGCCGAATTCACGCTTTCATCGTTGTTGCCAAGGTTGTCTTGTGGTGGATCGGGGTTGGGTCCGCGTGGAGGCTTCTCACCATCATTAGCTGGAATTGCCGGCGATTGGTTCGCAGGTTGACTGGGACTACCGGGAGTCTGCGGTTGATCCTTTGCCGGAAGACGAATGATTTCCAATGGATTATTTCGCAACTGAGGCCAAACCTTTTGCAGTTGCTGCAGCATCAATTCCGAGTCACGTTCAATGGCAACGTTTCTTACTCGTCCGCGAAGTTTAGGAGTGCTTTGCGAGGTCTCACCCATCTTGTCGAGCAACGCGCGAATATCCTTCAGTTGCTCGGCTGTTCCGCGTACGAGCACTTGACTGTTAGCTTCGTCCTTGCTGACAGTTGGAGAAGTTGCGTAAGGTTCGTCGGAGTAAAGCGAATTGATCACAGTTTGAACGGTATTTGGATCCATCGTCTGCAAAGGAAAGATCTCTAATTGACGCTCCGGTGGTTGGAACTGCTGTAATGTTTCCTCCACTACTTTTAATTGATCTGTGGTACCGATAACAACAAGCTGTTCTTTGAGAACATCCCACGAGGCGTTAACAGGAGGTACTGCGTCGGGAAATAACGCGCTAACACTTTCGACAATCGCATCTCCATCAGCTCCACCGAAAGAAAAGACTTTAAGTCGTCTTTCCACTCCAGGACCTTTAGCAACATCGATTTGCTGGATGACTTGTTCCGCGACGCTAAGATCATCATTGTTTGCAACAACAAAAACGGTACGCGTATTTTCATCAAAACTAACGCCTGCAGAAGAACGTCTTCCAAAGGCTTGCTGTAAAGCGGTTGCTACTTCCGTCGGTGAACTGTGCTGTAGCTTGAAAGTTCTCAATACAGGTTTTCGTCCTGCTGTCATGTTGGTCGCATCGATTAATTTTTGTATTTCCTGATGCTCCTCTTCGGTCGCCGTGATGTACAAGTCTCCGTTGTCTTCGTCCGCTGCGATAGTAGCGCGAGGAAAACTTACAGTAAGCGCTTGTTGTAGCGATGTTGGATCCGCATTCTTCAGAGGATAGCCCTTGGTGATCGGGGATTTTCCTGACGTTCCTTCTACCTGCTGAACCATATCCGTTACTCGCTGCATGGACTCTTCCGGAGCGCTCACGATCACGCTGTTGCTTGTAATGTCGGCGGTGACCAAAACTTCTGGTCCAAGATTTTCAATCGCTTCACTTACCGCAGCGGCTTTTGCTTTTGAGAGATTGAAAACTTTGGTAGCTCGTGCGGCTTGCGGTGCGATCGACTCGATCAAAGACTTGATATCGATATGTTCAGCTTCGGTCGCTGTGACATAGAGTCGAGCATTTGCGATGTCGGCTGCTAAAGTCGCTTTAGGAAAGCTTCGAGTCAATGCTTTCTGAAGAGCGTTGACATCATTGTTTGCGAGTGAGTACGACTTAGTGGTTGTAGCAGCGCCAGCAGTTTCATCAAGCTGTTTGACCATCGCCTCGACCTGCGCAATTTTCTCGCTCGTGGCGGTCACGATGAGCGAGTTGCTTTCCTCATCGAATGTTGCTCGGATCTCATCATCGATTTGTTCGATAGCCTCCGCTGCGCTTTCGGCACTCGCTTTCTTCAGGGTGATGACAATCGTTTTTTCCTCACCACCACTGGCCGAATTATATTCGTCGATCATCGCTTTAATTTTTTCATGATCTTCAGCAGTGGCGGTCGCCATGACCACAGGCGTCTCTCGACTGCCGTAGATCGTAGCCTCGGGAAGCATTTCCGTGAGGACGAAGGAGAAGCCGCGACCACTTCCTCTTTTTAACTGATAAATGCGAGTTTCTCGTTGGGTTGAGAGCGGTTCATCGTACGACTTCACAAATTCAGCGATCTGGGTTTGTTCATCCGCGGTAGCGGTGGCCGCGATCTTCTTACCTAAGATATCAGCAGCCAAAGTAGCTTTGGGCAAGAGAGACTGCAGTACTCGGACCGCAGCGGTGGGATCGGCATACTTCAGCGCGTAAACGAGCGATTGCCTTGGAGGGGATTGATTCGAGGTATCGATCAGTTTCTGTATTTCGCTATGCTCTGTTTCCGTAGCGGTGACATAGAGGTCACCGTTGACGGTGTCGGCTGCCAGTGTTGCTTTCGGAAAGCTGACAATCAGCGCTCGTTGCATCGCGAGGGGATCTGCCCCTTTGAGCTTATAACCTTTGGTGACTAGTAAGCCACCATCATTAGCTTCCAGTTGCTTGACCAGCGCTTCGACTTGAGCGATACGCTCTGCTGATGCAGTAACAACAACACTATTGGAAGCGATATCTGGAGTTACTTTAATCAGATCGTCGATTTGGGCAATCGCTTCAGCCGCACTAGCAGCTTTTGCTCTTTTAAGATTTAAAACAATCGATGTTGTCTTTCCACCGCTGCTTTCGTTGTACTCTTTAACGAGTGCGGCGATTTTTTCGTGGTCTTCTGGAGTTGCTGTTGCCATAAGCACGGGCGCGTCACGACTGCCGTAAATCGTAGCATTAGGGATCATCTCGGTGAGAACAAAGGAAAGTCCGCGACCGCTGCCACGTTCCAGCGGATACATTCGGGTTTCCCGCTCATTGACCAGAGGCTGGTCGTACGATTTTACAAACTCAGCAATTTGAGTTTGCTCACTCGGTGTTGCAGTGGCAGCGATCTTACGGCCGAGAGTGTCTGCGGCAAGCGTTGCTTTCGGGACGAGAGTTGTGAGAACTCGCACGGCCGCAATCGGGTCAGCAAATTTTAGTGAGTAGACCAGAGACTGTTTTTTCTGACTCGCGGGTAATTCACTTTCAAGGGAGCTAAGGATTTGTTTTACCTTAGCGAGTTCTTCCTCGGTGCCAACGGCCATCAATGTGTTTGATGCTAGTAAGGGAGTTAGCACAGTCGATGCGCTAACACTAGCTTTGAGGGTCGTAGCGACACTGGTCACATCCGCCTGATTGGGATCCAGTGGAAAGAGCTGTAGCTTGCGACCTGTTTCTTTAGCAAGTGAATCCGACAGAACCTTTAGGGTTTCGGTGACTTGGTCATGTTGGGCGCTAGATGCGAGAATGGCAAGTTCGTTGGTGCGAGTGGTTGTGATAATCTTGATTTCGGTGCCCAGGGTGCCAGTCAATAATTCGACGGCAGCTACCTTTTCAATCGCCCCCAGAGGATAGATTCGCACGGTGGCTTGGTCTGGAGCCATCGACTTTTCTTCCAGTTCTTTCAGTAGCGCAGCAATGGTTTGATGATCGACCTCGGAGGCGCTGATAAGCAGCGAAGTTGGGTTTCCGGTGGGAATAGATTTCGCATTAGGCACACGCGTTGTCAGTAATGTTGTCAACGTCGTTGCGATGTCTTTACGGATTTTGTACGACTGCAGCGTTTGGCCGACGGGCATCGTCTGGCTATCTAGTTCTTTAAGCCAGCTTGCGAATTTCTCATGGTCTTCTGCGGTAGCGATGACCGTCAGTCGGTCGTTCGTAGTATTCGGAAAAAGGCGTGCTAAGGGAGCCAAGGCAGCTGACATCGTCGTGATTTGTGTGACCAAGTCAGGACGAACGATGTAGACTTTCAAGTTCAAACCAGTTGATGCTTTGTAGCTTTCTTCTAGGGAACTTCGTAGTTTTTCAATAGCCGCATGTCCTTCAGGGCTATCGGCGATCATTAATCGTGCTGTTGATGTCCCAGGAATAATCTTAGCGCTGGGGCGAACATCGCTGAGCAACGACTGAAAAGCGGTTGGATCGATTGAGCCGAGGGAATAAACACGGATGTCCAACGCTTGCCCATCGGTTCCGGTAGCATCTGCGAGCGACTGAGCGAGTTGTTCAAGTTGCTTGTGCTCCTCAGGCGTAGCGAGGATAACCAAAGGCGAAATGAGATCAGAAGCGGGTGTTGCGACGGTGACCGTTGGTATGGCTGTCACTGCCAGCGAAGGAAACGACGATCTGATTTTCTTAGCGAGTTCATACTTTTTTGCGATGCGAGTCGAAGAGGCATCGGCGGCAGTTAGCAATTGTTTAATAGCTTCAGCGACTTTCGTCTGAAGTTCCTTGGGACCGAGCACAATGATCTGTCCGCTAGTGCTATCGATGCCGATGCTCGCTGTGGGGAAGGTTGCGACAAGGGCGAGTCGAATGGTCGCGCTGCGATTGACCGGAACCGCATAGACCTGCAGTTCTTGCCTTCCTTCGGCAGTCTGGCTGAGTTGATCGAGCGCTTGTTTGATCCTTTGATGTTGAGTGGTCGTGGCCCAGGCGACAATTGTTCGATTGGTAACATCGGTACTGATGAGTGCCTTAGGTGCAATCTGCGTAAGGATGGATGGAAGTGTTGTTAAATCACCGAAAGGAACCGTGTAAGTTTGAACTGCCAATTCCTCGCTACCTGTCGAGCTGAAGAGACGATCAAGGGCCGCTTGCAATTGTTGATGCTCTTTGACCGAACCGGTTACCAATAGTTGGTTGTTGGTCGAATCGGCTGTCATTGTTAATTTGGGCCACATCGTCTGAAGTGTCGTGACGAGAGTCGATGCAAGGAGTCCACCTTTCATTTCGTAGGTTCGGATCTCTTCTGCATCGAGGGCAGCGCGTGGGATGTCTAACTGTTCGATCGTCGATTTGATTTTAACTTGTTCCTGCAAGGACGCAGTCGCTACGAGTTGCTTGCTTGTTGCATCGACCACGATGGTTGCATCAGGAAAGACGGCAGCGATCAACGTTTTCACGTTAGTCGCATCAGCATGTTCCAAAGTGTAGGCGACAAGAACCTTTTGTTGGTCGGAGGAAGGGAGTTGTCGAATTTGCTCCATTGCTTGATCGATTTGCTTGTGAGTTGCTGCCGTGGCCCAAACCAGCAAGCGACCGCCTGCGGTATCTGGGATCGCTTTCGCTGTTCCTAGCAGGTCGGTTAGCATTGTTTGAAGTGCAGTCGGAGTCATGCCATTGACGGCGTAGGTACGCAATTCGTTAGGGAGAGAGGCGGGCATTTCAGTCGCGAGTTGTTCGATCAATGTAGCGATGGCTGCTTGTGTTGGCTGATCCGCCCAAATCGTAAGTTCTTTCTTTGTATCGCTTAGGACCACCTTAGCGTTGGGGTGTTGCTGCTGGATTAGCTCGGCAACCAAAGAAGGTTGTTCCATCGAAAGTTGGTAGACCTTAGGCCAACGGATCGCACCTCCGTCATTCGCATCGCGTTCAAGTTGTTCTAGAAGAGATGCAATTTTTTGATGATCGTTTTCATTAGCCCAGACAACGAGTTCATTACCGGTTGTAAGTGGTGATAAGGTTGCCTCGGGAACCATCGCTGTAGCAGCGGTGGTAACAAGTGGCCAGCGACTTTGCTGTGATTTCGAAAGGGTATAAAGTTTTACGACTCTTGAATCATCCGGTGGAAGAAGTTTCTTAAGTTCTGGCAGCATGGACTCTAAGCGAGCCTGTTCGTCTGCAGAACCATAGATGAGCAGTTGCTTTTGATCCGTTGCTAACCAGAGTGTTGAGTCTGGGAATGCTTTGCTGATCTGTGTGAGCCAAGTCGTTGGAGCAGTGCGCTCGAGTGGAAAGACTTTCAGTTGAGATAGGTTGTCAGCGGGGGTTTTTTGATAAGTCGTGATGATTTCTTCGGCTAGCTTTAGATCGCTTGTCGAACCTCGCACTACAACGGTACCCGTCGTTTCGTTCGCGAGAATCTGAGCATTGGGAAGCATCAGTTTCAGCGATGTACTCACAGCTGTTGATTGGCCGGTTGCCAATTTAAAGCCACGTACTTCCATACCAGCTTCGGTTATCTTGGTGCCGACCGCTTCAAGCAGTTTGCCAATTCGTTCTTGATCTTCGGCAGAAGCTGTGGCGAGCACTTTGTTGTTGGTCTCATCAAAGCTAACGAGAGCGGATGGCGCGATAGCCTTGATCTGTTTTTCGATTGCTTCGAAATCGATTTCATTGACTTTGTAAGACATCGACTGCATTGGGGGAACTGCAGGCAAGTCCTTCTGCATCTGTGTGATTGCGGTTTGAATCGCCGTTTGTTGTGAAGGGATCAGAAAGGCGCTCAGCACTCGAGTTTTATCATCGACTGTTATTTGTTCACTGGGTATCAGTGTTTTGATTGTCGCTAGCGTCGCGTTAGGATCGAGATTACCCAATGGATAGGCGGCGAAGACTGGAATAGGTGGCGGTGGAGGGGGGGGTGGTGGAGCTTGAGGTGGAGGTGGTTCGGGAACGGAGGCGATGAGAAGATTGATCGTTTGCATTTTGCCAGCCGTTTCAATGACCAGTAACTGCTTGCTTTGAGGGAGCGGTACTGCGCGCCCATAGCTACTTAAGTAAGGTTGGACTTCCTTAGTCACCGCATCCACAGGACGTTTGCCAAGCGGAAAGAGAACGCTGACTAGTTCAAAACGGCCGCGCGAGGGGAGTTCTTCTAGTTTGATGCGAGGCAAGAGTTCAATCGGAATATCTGTTGTCAGTTCAATCACTGTGAGCATTCGATCGCGACGAAGCAATGTGAAGTTCTTAGTTAGCAGAACACTGTTGAGAAGATCGATTGCTTCCGTGGGTGTGTAAGAGCGATTATCTGAGTAGGTAAAAGTGCCCGGAGGAGCACGGTCCATGACGAGCGTTAAGTTATCTTGACGAGCGAACCATTGTAGGACATCGCCCCAAGACTGCTCTCGAAACTGAAAGCGAAGTTTTTGTTCCGGTGGCGACTCTGTCCATGCCTTCCATTGCTCTGGAGTTAGTGTTTCGCGTATCTGTTGGTCTATGGCTGTGTAGTCGGCGGGCTTTTCCGGAGTTGCAGCGTTTTTCGCCTCTAGCCGTTTCAGTAACAGAGCTTGAATCTTGGCTCGCTGCGCATCGTCTAAGCCCAACTGCTCAGCGACATCTGGATGAATAAGGCGAGCTGGATCGGATGCATCCTGAGCATTAGAAACCGAAATCCCCAGCAACATCGTTGCGAGGAATAACGCGAAAAGGAAAACGGCACGACGTAGGAAGATCATCGCGAAGTACTTCTCGATTTTAGTAAGGCAGGATGGAAAGGTGGGAAGTTGAGAATCAAACCTCAACCCCCTTCAGAGTAGTTCGAGCCATGTCCCGGGTAAAGCAATCCTTTGAAGAACCCTTATTATGGAGGGGTTGTTCATTGCTGGTTCAGCCTGTGTTTCCATACACAAGAATTTGAAGAGGTAGCCGAATCGCTACTCCCCATTTCATTCCGGTCATACCACCATTGTAGCAGCGTGAGCGAGGGTGAATTCAAGCAAAATGGGGGTAATAGAAAATAGTTTCGGGGTCTCTTTCTGAATCGCAGTGATAGCCAAAAGAAGATAGTGCCACTCGCTTTGAGAAAAACGTGTGGCCGTTGGGTCGTTCTAGGACATTAAAAATCACTAAGGTTTGGACGCCTCACGATATTGGAGAAGACGTTGTTCGATCAGCGGTATCAATCTTGGTTCGCGGCGTTCGGCGATTTTTCGAGCTAATGTGGCTGCCTCTATAGCATCGTTTGTCTGCTCTGCTTCAGCGCAAATGTCTGCGAATACCATGAGCACGTCGGGGTTAGCGAGTTGAGAGAAGGCTACGGCGTCTTGAGCATAAGGGATCGCATCTTTCGCGCGTCCAAGTTGCCGATAGGTTCCAATGATCGCTTGTAATGCACCGTCGTTAAGTGGTTCGATTGCCAGCGCAGCTTGAAACCAGGGTAAGGCTTCACGGATTTTGTTCTGCTTCGCCAAAATCATACCGATTTGATATTTCACTTTTGCCTCATAAGGTTCGATCTCATCAGCATGACGATAGAGTGCCAACGAATCGTCGAGACGATTTTGTCGAAATGCCATCCAAGCAAGCATGCCTAGTCCGTAGACATCATCGGGATCATATTTCTCCACCGCTTTCCAGTGCTCTTCTGCTAGTTTCATATCGCCGAGTTCAGCGTAGCAAGTTCCGAGGCGACCTTGAGCGATGGCATCATCAGGTTTGATTTCAATGATTTGTTTCAGCAATTTCATCGCCTCTGGGAATTGTCGTTGAGCTAGGGCGCGATTTGCTTGGGAGCGAAGTTCCTCTAGGCGGGTTTCTATAGCGATCGCTGCTTTGAGTCTTTCACGCACGACGGGGTTGTCATCGATTCGCAGAGCTTCACGACCAGCGGCAATCGCGCCAACAAAACGGTGATCTGCTTGGCATTGATCCAGCTGATCAAGGTAATGGGCAACGAGTTCCTCTGTCAGCTTTTTGGCTTTCTCCTTGCTCTCTGTATCTTCTTGCTTGGCTAGCCAGTCTCGCAGTATTTCTTTCTTCGCTTCGGGATAGATTCCTATTCGATGCTGCCATCGGCGTATAGGTGTTACGAAGTTGTCATCTTCCAATTGAAAGTTGACATTGATTTTCACATACAACGGCATATGGCATTCGGCGCATTGATCTTTTACTGCGTCAGGAAGATTCGGTCGATCGGTGCAAGCCTCCGCTTTGTGACATTGATAACAGCTGCTCGAGTGAGATTCTTTAGGTTTGTTTGCTTCATGAGGGTCATGACAGGTGACGCAGGTCATTTTTTCATCGCCTTTGAAGCATTTGCTTTCCTTCATAAAGCGAGTCTGGTTCGCGACATGGTCGTCTTCATTGTTTTTATTGGTCAGTTCCTTGAATGATGCTTCGATCGGTTGATCCGAGCGATGAGTGAATGCGGTCGTACGGCGCTTCATCGTGTTGCTATGACATTGGCTACACAGTGCAATTCTTTGTTCGCGGCTGAGATCGCTTGGTGAAATGATATGAGCTGCTGGTTGGCCTGCCGGAGCTTTTTCGTTAGGGTGTTCACGATAGTAGCGGACATGTTTTTCAGCAGGACCGTGACATGATTCGCAGGTAACTCCCAAAATCATTTCATCGCGAAGGTACTGGTTAGCGGTTCCTTTTACATGATTGATCCAAGTGTTATGACATTCCAAGCATCGGACGGTTAGAGGACGAGAGTGATCTCCCGATGAGTATGGATCGAAATGGCTTGTCGCCCACTGGTGTGATGGATAAAGCCAAGCCATGGGAAGCTCAAACATGGAGCCATCATCTTTCCAGCTAAGAAAGACATCATCAAATTTACCACCTGATCCTAGGACAAGATCAAGACGCGATTGAGTCACAGGCGAAGCTGTAGAATTTTTTACATCATAGGTATCCATCCAAAACGAATCGCCATCTCGACGCATTTTGAATTGAATGTTGGTGTTCTGTGGTGTCAGCTCTGCGGTCTCTCCAGCAAAGCCATCGGGCATATCGTTTGGCTGGACGATGCGGCAAGCGCGAAAGTGATTCGACTGCGATGCTCCTGAATGGTTCTCCTGATGGCATTCCCTACAAGCATCGGGTCCCACAAAGCCTGGATTGGTTGAGATCAAAGGGGACTTGTAGGAGCTCAAGAAAGCGAGCGGTGGTTGATTATTAGGAGCGGGAGTTTTTGGTGCTGCGTTATCGGGGAGAGCGGAATCCGAACTCTTTGTTTGTTTTTCCTGGCCATCGGCGACGACTGGCGAGTTTTCTTTCTGCAGAAAGAAGTTCTGCCAAACGGTGGCGGTGATAGCCAGAGTTGCGATGAACAACATTCCCCAAAGCAAGGGTGACCTTGTCAAGGCAATTGGGGGCTCCTGCTCCGGCACCGACATTGCAAACCTCAGCTAATTCAAAACAGACGAGATGGTTTTATAAGCCTAGTTTATTGTAGCTGAAAAAAGCAATGAGATACTCGGAAGCGGAATTCTTGGAAACGAAATCGTGGGCGATTCCCATTCCGAGGCTCTTAAAACCAATAGAAGAGGGAGATTTGAAGGGACATGGTGAGTGGAGCAAAAAAACAAGCCCAGCAGCTGATCGATACTCGACAGCTATGGGCTTGCTGATTTCTAGAAATATGACGACTGCTTCAGCCGTCTCTTTCTCAGTGTGCCGACTGTTAATGAGACGCGAATTCTCAA
>JBEGUT010000045.1:0-13277 GCA_041178745.1 Planctomycetota bacterium
TCGAAGCCTTCGCTCTACCCACTGACGCACTTCGGAATCAAGTGAACCGTGATGGATGGCTAATAAGCCCGCCCAGTCTTTTCGCAGTTTTAGCAAAGCCTGATACCACACCTCGGTTTGCGAGCGCGTGTTGGTAAACACCAGCGTATTCTTGGCGCGATCAATCAATTCAGCGACCGCCGGAACCATCGGACCTCCCACGTGGCCTGCCCATGGGAAACGCTCTAGCTGCTGCGGCAATAGCGTTTGGATATCCAGTGGCTTGCTCAATTGACCCTGAATGAGCGTTGCATCACCGACCTTATCGGGACCCACCAAGCAACGAAGCGCTTCATCGAGATTCCCCAAAGTGGCCGACACACCCCACGTCTTGAGCGCGGGTGAAAGTATTCGTAGTCTCGCCAATGCTAATTCGGTCTGCACACCACGTTTGGTTCCGAGCAACTCATGCCATTCATCTACAACAACACATCTCAGCTTCTGGAGTTGATCGCGGAACTCCGCATACGTGAGTAAAATCGTCAGACTTTCCGGAGTCGTTACCAACGCCTCGGGCATTTGCTTTCGCTGCTTTGCTTTAACCGAACTTCCTACATCGCTTGTTCGCAATTGAACTCGCCAAGGCAGACCGAGCGCTTCGGCACTGCTCTGCAACGCTTCCGTTGTATCGCCAGCCAAAGCCCTCAAAGGAGTAATCCAGAGAACACGCAGACCACTTGAGTTTGGTTCTTGTTGACCTCCCTGAGCATAAAGCTCGCGGAGCGCTTCGATAACCGGGCCTAGCCACACTGCCATGGTTTTGCCTGTTCCGGTGGCAGCATGAACCAGCCCACTCCCCCCCGCAAGATAAGCCTCCCAGGTGGCTATTTGAAAGGGAAATGGCTTCCACTTTTTCGAGCGAAACCACTCTTGCAGGTGCTTCCAACTTAACTTTTCGCAGTCCAAGAAACCCACCTTATGGAATCGGTTTTCCCTAAACACTTTTTCAACGACTTGCCTCGTCGATATAGTAGCCCTGTGGCGAGCAGAGATGTATCTGGCTAGAGACTTTCACTACGGGCAAGGTGCTTCATGTCGTTTCGGAACAGGTTCTGGGAAGATTCCACGCGGACTCTCCCCGAGCACCTGCAGGAACGCCTGCGAGTCTATAGTGCTGGCTCAGACGAACACTCCGGGAGTTTCGTGCTTTGCTGGATTCATCATTCTTTCAGGGCAGATGAAAATCCCGCTCTAGATGTGGCTTGCGAATTGGCCAGCCGAACGGAATTGCCCCTGTTGATCTATCAAGCGGTTTGTGAGCACTACCGCTACGCCTCCGATCGCCACCATTGGTTTATGCTCGAAGGTGCTCGCGATCTTCAAGCACAAATGGCTAAAACCGATTTGCGTTATGTTTTCCATCTCGCAAGACCCGGCCACCGAGAACCTTATTTGCGCGACTTAACTCGCCAAGCGGCAGTATTAGTCACTGAAGATTTTCCTCTCGATCCAACTTCATCTTGGACAGAGCGACTACAGTCAACGTGCTCAACTCCCATTTTACTCGTCGACTCGTCCTGCATTGTCCCCATGCAAGTCGTTGGCAAAGCGTATGATCGTGCCTATGCCTATCGAGATGCGACAGCTTATGAGTACACCAAGAGATTAAATCGACCATGGCCTAAGTGTACAGCCAAGCCCAAACCCTACACTGGCAATCTTCCGTTTGAACCGTTCGATCTCCAGCAGGCTGATCTTGCAGAGATCGTCGCAAGTTGCCAGATCGATCATGCCATTGGACCGGTGGGGGATACTCGCGGAGGCAGCCAAGCGGGCTATGAGCGTTGGGAAGCATTCAAGAAACAAGGTTTGACACAGTACGCCAAGCGTCGCAATGACGCATCGATTCGGGGAGTGAGTCGATTGTCGGCATACCTGCACTATGGCATGGTCTCACCTTTTCGAATTGCTCGTGAAGCAAGCGATGCTGGCGCGGAAAAGTTTCTCGATGAACTGCTCATATGGCGTGAATTGGCCTATTGCTTTTGTCGCTATCGAGATAGCGTCGAAACGATAGATGCAATTCCAGCATGGGCTCAACGAACCTTGAGAGAACGTCAAGAAGACATTCGCGATTGCATTCACTCCTGGGAAGTCTCCGCTCGAGGGCAAACTGGCGATGCTTTGTGGGATCATTGCCAAAAGAGCTTGCTGAAGCATGGCGAACTGCATAACAACGTACGAATGACTTGGGGCAAAGAGGTTCTGCAGTGGACTAGAGGCCCCGAAGAGGCTCTGGCACGGATGCAGGACCTCAACCACCGTTATGCTCTCGACGGACGAAATCCTTCCAGCTACGGAGGAATTTTATGGTGCCTCGGCCAATTCGACCGTCCATTCACTCCGCCAGAGCGAATCCTTGGTACAGTGCGGCCACGCCCGACTTCCGAACATTTGCGGCGAATCGATCTGCAAGGTTTTGGTTCTCTCGTGAATCGCCCCGTTTACAATCTTCAACCTAAGATTGCCATCATCGGTGCGGGACTTGGTGGCTTGATGTGTGGTCGAACTCTTGTCGACCACGGTATGCAGGTGACACTGTTCGATAAGTCGCGTGGTGTGGGTGGCAGAGTCGCTTATCGTCGAGGCGATGACGGTTGGTGTTGCGATCATGGAGCCCAGTACTTCACCGTGCGCGATCGACGTCTCGCTAAGTACGCATCGAGCTGGGCGGAGGATGGCATCATCGCTCCTTGGGAAGGACGAGTTGTCGAACTGAGTCATGGTTGCGTGATCGCTGAGAAGAATGACCAACAAAGATGGGTTGGCACACCCTCGATGAATGCCTTAGGAAAGCATCTTGCAAGCGATCTCGATATTCGCCAGCAAACAGAAATCCACTCCGTCTCCCGGAACAGCGATAGAAAATACGAACTGGAAACGAAGAGTGGAGAGCGGTTCACCGATTTTGATATGGTACTTTATAATCTTCCTTCTCCACAAATCACTCCCATCCTTCCCGAGAACTGTCGTTGGAAAAATCGTTTATCGGCAGTGGAATTCTCCCCTTGCTGGGCTGTGATCCTTGTGCTGGATGACCAGCTTGACGTCCCATTCGATGGTGCCTTCATCAATCATGGACCACTTCGCTGGATCGCCCGAGATAGCAGCAAACCAGATCGTCCCCAGGGCTTGGATACTTGGGTGCTGCATGCTTCTGGTGAATGGAGCCAGGAGAATCTAGAAACTGCCAAAGAGGTTGTGATCGACGTTCTAACAGATGCATTCCGACAAGTATGCGGGAGCTCTCTTCCTAAGCTGGCCGATGTGGCTGCCCATCGTTGGAAGTATGCACAACCAGTACGCTGCTTGCCAGAACATTCTGTGTGGGATGGCGAGTCGCTGCTGGGTGGCTGCGGTGATTGGTGCAATGGGCCTCGCGTTGAAGGCGCATTGCTCAGCGGTATGTCGTTAGCGGGTCGTATCCTTGGCCATTTACATCAACACCAACCCCATCGTCCGCAAGCCATTGCAGGCCAATTATCTTTACCATTTTAGAGCCACTCGCTTAACGACTCCTCGTTGCGGAGAGTGTTAAAACTCTTATTTCTCGTCAAACCGTTCACGCTTGGCAGCGTAAAAGCTCTCCAGCGGATGCACCACCTCTGAGATCTTTCTTTCGGCGATCACGTCCCCGTCACCGCTTGGCGAGCAGCAATACGATTGACCGCGTTGAGCATCGCTAAAATAACGGCTTCGACCGTGTCTGTGGAAAGACCAACACCGCGATAGGAGACACCGTTATGCTCGATCTCTACAGTGACTTCACCCAAGGCATCCTGACCGATCGTTGCACTTCTTACACGGAAGTCTTTGCAGATTGCATTATAGCCTGTGATTTTCTCTACAGCCCAGAACGCAGCATCAACCGGACCATCACCCTCATTGGTTTCCTGAGTGAATTCGCGATCGCCATGTCGCAAAGTCAACTTCGCCCTTGGATGCTTACCTGTACCACTGGCAACTTCAAAAGAAACCAACGACCAAGCTTGTTGAACCTGCCCGCTGATCTGCTCCTGAATCAACGCAACGATATCACCGTCGTAAACTTCCTTTTTTTTATCAGCTAGCACTTTGAATTTTTCAAAAACTGTTTGAAGCTGCTCACCTGTTAAGTGATATCCAAGTGCACGAGCGCGATCAGACAACGCTGCTCGACCGCTATGTTTACCAAGCACCAAATCTGTCTTGGTCAATCCGACATCTTCAGGACGCATAATTTCATAGGTGCTACGTTCTTTCAGCATGCCATCTTGATGAATGCCCGCTTCGTGAGCGAACGCATTGCGACCGACGATCGCTTTATTGCGTTGCACTTCCAACGTTGTAACCTTGCTGACCAAACGACTGGTCGGCACAAGTCGCTGCGTGTTGATACCAGTGGTGCATCGATAATAATCTTCGCGCGTTCTTAGAGCCATGACGACTTCTTCAAGCGAGCAGTTCCCAGCGCGTTCGCCGATCCCGTTAATCGTGCACTCCACCTGCCCAGCCCCAGCTTCAACGGCAGCCAAGCTATTAGCGACTGCCAAGCCTAAATCATCATGACAATGTACGCTGATCACCGCTTTGGAAATGTTAGGGACTCGATCGTAAAGCAAGCGGATACGCTGATACATTTCGTTGGGAGTCGCATATCCAACCGTATCGGGAATATTGATTGTCGTGGCTCCAGCATCGATTGCTGCCTCAACGACGCGACATAGAAAATCATGCTCGGTTCGCGCAGCATCTTCGGGAGAAAACTCGATGTCATCACACAGCGAAGCCGCTTTGCGTACCCCGGCAATCGCTCGCTCCACAATCTCATCAGTAGTCATTTTCAACTTGAATTGCCGATGAATAGAACTGGTAGCAAGAAACACGTGGATACGAGGGTAGTGCGCTCCCTTGAGTGCATCCCAGGCCCGCTCGATATCGGAATCGTTACAGCGAGCTAAGCCACAAACCGTAACTCCACGGATCGAATTGGCGATCTCGCGGACCGATTCGAAATCGCCAGGTGACGCGATCGGGAATCCCGCTTCGATAATATCGACCCCCAAATCGACCAACGCATGAGCGACCTTAACTTTTTCCGCGAGGTTCATGCTCGCCCCAGGCGACTGCTCGCCATCGCGAAGAGTAGTATCGAAGATCTTAATCTTGCGTAAACCGGTCTCTGTTTTGCTGGTTTCAACTGACATGGTTCTTCCGCTTTCACCCGCTACGGGTTTTAACCCTCGAAGGGCCCTCGAAGGGACTGAGTACTACGGCATAAAAAAAACCCCAGAAGCCTTTTGCAAAGCCCTGGGGTTTCGATGATCTGTGCTATCTAACAACAGCCCCAAGACTTGGCTAACTAAGGCCTAGAAGTTCCAAACGCAAGAGTCCATCAAGCAACCGATTGACCCGGATGCTCAACTTAGTCTCTAAAACGTAGTTGGGAATGTTGTTTGAGTTCATACTAAAAAATTAACAGTTGGATTCTTTGAGGTCAAGCACTCCGGCGGTTTTGAAACCTGCGATCACTTCAGCCGAAACCCATAGACGGCTCGTTTCAGACGAACAGGCCTGGCCTCAAAATCATTGATTTCAGCGGCATTTACCCTAGGTTATCATCGGTTTGAAATAGGTCTGCTAGCGGCCCTAATTAGCCACTCGACCATCTGCGCGAAGCTCTAAAAAGTTCAGTTATCTGCGGGAACTTGGTGAACCACTAACAAATTGTGCGAATGATCCATTACGCCTGTTCCTGTAACGAACACAACGTGATCGCCCGGGGCCAGTATCCCTCGCTCGCGTCCCCAGCGACCGACCTCTTCGATCAATTGCGCGGGGTTATCAATGTTCTGGATGCTCAGTGGCATGATTCCCCAGAACAAGCACATACGTCGAAGCGTGATCTCCGAATTGCTGACTCCAAGGGTCGGAATAAAGTTTCGTTGTTTAGATTTTACCCAAGCTGTACCGCCAGTTCGGCTAGCAACCACCACCAACTTGGCACCGATGGACTCAGCAATATTCGCTGCGTTATGAGTGACGGCCGACGTGATTGGATGCACACGATCGAATGCCTTGGCGCGACCCGAGTAAGGTTGATCCTTCAGCAATTGCTCAGTGAATAACATGATCCGATTCATCGTCTCAACAGCTTCTACCGGATACTCACCAATCGCGGTTTCACCACTGAGCATACAAGCATCTGCACCATCGAGAATCGCATTCGCCACATCGCTTGCCTCAGCTCTTGTAGGCCTGCGATTGTGATGCATGCTCTCCAGCATTTGAGTCGCAACAATCACTGGTTTGAGCTTTTCGCGACAGACAGCGATGATTCGCTTTTGAGCCACCGGCGTTTCAGCCACGTCGATCTCAACACCCAAGTCACCGCGAGCTACCATCACTCCATCAGCCGCTTCGACAATCTGTTCCAGTCGATCTAAGGCCTCTCGCTTTTCGATTTTCGCAATCACTAAAGCCTGGCTATCCAGAGAACTAAGAAGATTCTTTAGAGAATATACATCCTGTGCAGAGCGTACAAAGCTAAGACTAATGAAATCGATTTCATTGCGAGCACCCCAAATAGCGTTTTCGACATCTTCGGGACGCATCGCCGATACACTTAAGGCCACACCAGGCAAGTTAATACCTTGTCGGGATCGAATCGTACCTGCCGTCATGACTCGGCAAGTCACATGATCCTTATTCTTATCGATCGCTTGTAAGGTGATCGTTCCATCAGCCAACATAATGCGATCGCCAACCTGCACTTCATCTACCAGACGTTGATAGTTGCTGCAAAGTTCATCAGGTGCTTGGACTTTTTCACCTCGCACAAATTTCAGTACACGCCCCACTTCAACTTCCAGCGGATCTTGCAAAAGAGTACCTAGTCGGATCTTGGGGCCGGCTAAATCAAGTAAGACAGCTACATGGAAACCGGTTCGCTGACGGACTTCCTTTATCTTATTAAGAGTGCTCTCGAAATCGCTGGTCTTTCCATGAGCCGCATTGATACGAAAGACATCGACACCAGCCCGCACTAACTCGGTTAACTTCTCCACCGAACTGCATGCCGGACCAACCGTCGCAACGATCTTCGTACGCGCTTCGATCGGACTTGGTCGTAACTCGGTCATGGAACCACTCGCAGTAAGAGGCACGTTTTGGGAGACTGTAAAACCAGCCTGCAGGGTTGAAAGCATGATCACGTTTTACTCGGGGAAAGTGTCTTCGAAAAGGTTAGATTCTGCCGAACTTATCGAAACCGACGTTCTGGTAATGTGGGTTGGCAAAAGCCTAGCTCACATTTTGGGGGGAATACGTACGTTCTAGCTGGAATACGGGCAGATACCACTTCCTAGCAGGGGTTGAACCGATGCTTTGTGTTAAGCTGTAATGATTGTGCCGAAATTAATTAGCTTCACCGACAGCAATTACCAGGACAAACGACTCCATGGCGAGCAATCCGAAGCAAACTTTTCTTGAAGGCCAGCACTGATGAAGCCCAAGCCATGGACCGGATCAACCGCCTTGATCGTCGGAGCCTCCTCGGGCCTGGGCGCTCATTTGGCGACGGAACTTGCCGCGCGATGCCAAAAACTCTTCCTGATTGCTCGTGGACCAGAAAAACTGCGAACGCTCTCAGCAACGTTGCGAACAACTTACCCCGAAGCACACATCGAAACGATTACTGCAGATGCATCGGAACTGGATAGCCTTCAGCAGGCAGCTAAGACCGTGGCATTACAGACCAACAAGATAGATCTACTGGTCAATGCCGTAGGCCGCTCCGATCGTGGAAGATTGCTAGATGTTGAAGACCAAGCATTGCAAGAACTCTTTACCATCAACGTTTTAACTGCGTTACATGGGGCACGAGTCTTTCTTGAACTTCTTCGAGCAAATCGTGGAACCATTGTCAACATCGGCTCGCTGTCATCCAAATTCGCGCCACGATTTCTTGGCGGCTACTCAACTACCAAGTTCGCCCTAGCGGCCGTCACCCAGCAGTTGCGTCTAGAACTTGTAGACGATGGAATCCATGTGATGCTTGCCTGCCCTGGCCCTATCCGACGAGATGACTCGGCAAGTCGTTATTCGGAACTGGCCAAAGAACGCAATCTTCCCTCGTCAGCTAACGCGCCAGGCGGAGGCGCGAAACTGAAAGGTCTAGATCCCCAACATTTGGCCGATGACATCCTTCGCTGTGCAGCTCAAAGAAAGCCGGAACTGATCCTTCCAGCGAAAGCTCGCTTACTGTTAATCCTTCAATCGATCTCTCCCTCTTGGGGCGATTATTTCCTGCGACGCTCGAGTGGATGAAAAGCTGTTGTCGCTTGAATCTTTCAGCCCACCAACTGCCAATCTGCACAGACATCACCCGTCCGCTACACATACGTATCTCGCCCCAATTAGATGACTGGTAGAATTCAATCCCGTCAAATAACAGGCTACTGATAGCAGTTCCTACAGATCACTCTGGAAAGATGCCTCCAACAAGACACACTAGGCTAGCTGGTGAGGAACGCGAGAAAGTCGAAAAATAATGCATGAGGCTCGATAAGCAGTAGGAGACATAACAATCGCAGACACGCTACGTGAATAACCCTAAATTTGGCAATACGAATTACTGTTTAAGATCATTTATGCTCGAATCCTTAGCCCTCCCCTCCTGGATTAGAGCGCGCCGGGACGTTAAAAAAATGCACGGTGGTAAACTTCATGTTGTCCAAAAACTAGCCAGGCGGTCGGTAGCAGCAAAGTCGTAGGAGCCACCTCGACCCTGGGACTGAAACGGTTCCTTCAACAATTGGCAATGACAATCAAAACTGGAAAGGTAGAAACCCATGCAATATTTTCCTGAAGTGGGCAAAATTCCCTACGAAGGTCCTTCATCCAAGAATCTACTTGCTTATCGCTGGTATAACGAAAATGAAATGATCGAAGGCAAGTCGATGAAAGATCACCTTCGTCTCAGTGTCGTCTACTGGCATACATTTCGAGGAAACGGTAGCGACCCCTTCGGTGCCTCTACGATGCTTCGTCCCTGGGATGATGGTTCGTCGAGTGTCGATAACGCCTTGCGACTGGTGGATGTAGCTTTCGAGTTTTTCCAAAAGCTCGGCGTTCCGTATTACGCATTCCATGATCGAGATATCGCGCCAGAGGGAAAAAACCTCCGTGAAAGCAATGCGATCCTAGACCGCATCGCCGATTCACTAAAAGCGCACCAAGAAAGCACGGGTATCAAGCTACTGTGGGGAACTGCTAATCTATTCAGCAATCCTCGCTTTGTTCATGGAGCATCGACTAGCTGCAACGCTGACGTCTTTGCGTTCGCTGGCGCTCAAGTCAAAAAGTGTTTAGAGATCACTAAATTTCTCGGTGGCGAAAACTATGTTTTCTGGGGTGGTCGCGAAGGCTATCAGAATCTTTACAACACGGATATGAAACGCGAACTAGACCACCTTGCCAAGTTCCTTCATCTCGCTGTGGATTACGCCAAGAAAATTGGCTTCAAGGGTCAATTCCTTATTGAACCCAAACCAAAAGAGCCGACTAAGCACCAGTACGATTCCGATGCCGCCGCCTGCTTGAACTTCTTGCGTGCCTACGACTTGCTTCCCTACTTCAAACTCAATTTGGAAACTAACCACGCAACGCTTGCCGGTCATACGATGATGCATGAACTCGATTATGCAGGCCATCAAGGTGCTTTGGGCTCCATCGATGCGAACACTGGTGACCTCCTGCTAGGCTGGGATACCGATCAATTCCCCACTGACCTTTACCTTACCTCACAGGTCATGCTGATGATTCTCAAGCATGGTGGACTCGGTACAGGCGGAGTTAACTTTGATGCCAAAGTGCGCCGCGAAAGCTTCGAACCCATCGATTTGTTCCATGCTCATATCGGCGGTATCGATGCATTCGCTCGGGGACTGAAGATTGCGGCTGCGATTCGAGCCGATGGCCGCTTAGCCGATTTTGTGAAGCAACGTTACAGCAGCTGGGATAGTGGTATCGGCGCTGAAATCGAATCTGGTAAAGCAGACTTCAGTCGCCTGGAAGCTTATATGCTTGAGAAAGGTGAGGCTGCTACCAACAACAGTGGTCGGCAGGAAATGCTGGAAAACTTGATCAACCAGTTCCTGTAATCGAGGGTGCTGCACGCGACCTGATGTCAGAAAACAAAAACCGGCCTATTCAGGAAAACACTGAATCGGCCGGTTTTTTCTGCAAAGCTCTAAGACTTTTCTCTCGAGCAACAGCCTTGCGGCAGCCGCTTTTTTATGAAGTCTTGGTTGCTGTTCGCGTCGCGCACCACGCTGCGGCACCAATTGCCCCTGCATCATCGCCAAGCACTGCGGTCTTTACTTCGAATTCATCCCTGTAACATTCAAAGACGTTTTTGCGGGCTGTTGAATAGACCTCTTCCGTGAACAGATCGGGCATCGCTTCCACCAAACCACCCCCAAGCACGATTTTATCCGGGCAAAGCAGGTGAACCATGTTAGCGACCGCTATTCCAATCTCCTTAGCGGCTCTTCGAACAACTTTCTCTACTTCTTCATCACCTTCTTTAATTGCTTCAGCAATGACCTTGCTGCGCATGTTGGATAGATCGGTTCCCGCAAGCTTCATCAAGTGCTTGGCTTCACCCCGAAAAGCAAGCTTGGCGATTTCCGCTGCGATAGTAAGTCGACTCGCCTCCGCCTCCAAGGTCCCCGACATCTCCAATCCCGAGACACGTCCGCTGCTACTGATGCGAATGTGCCCTACTTCCATGCAAGTCAACTTCTTGCCATGCATGATCTGGCCATCGTAAACGCAGCCCCCACCGATTCCCGTACCAGGAAAGATTCCCAGAACGCAGTGCGCATCGATACCAGCTCCAAAGCGATACTCTCCGTAAACACCAGCGTCGACATCATTGAGTACCGACACAGGGCATCCAAATTTTTTCTGGAGATGATCACCAACGGGAACATTGTGCCATTTGAGATTAACGGCTTCTTTGACAATCCCCTTCTTCCAATCAACAGGCCCAGGGCAACCAATTCCAATCCCTGCGATCTGCTCTTTGCTTACTTGCGTCTCTTCGAGCAACTGCTCGATGATAGTCTCGATTCGACGCAACCCTTCCTCAACTCCTTCATGACCCTTGGTTTTCTTGCGTCGTCGACCGATCACATTGAACTCTTCATCCAAGAGAAGCCCCAACATCTTGGTTCCACCGAGATCGAATCCGATCCAATAGCGTCCAGGGCGAACATTCGTTCCAGCTTCGATTTCAGCGGATTCGGATACGGCCATGTCTAACTCCTTGCGAGAAACGGTAAACGAACATCCTTAAGAAAAAGTGTGATGCACTTCTGCCAGAAATGCAATTGCTATGTTTCGGATCGTCGGTACGACTACCCCTTTTCCTTACCTAACCACTCGCTTAAAAGGCAGGACTGGAACGTTTAGTCGCCTAGGTTCCCTATAAAACTAGCTTCTAATAGGCTTCCTGGTAGCTTGGCAACCGACCAGTTCCTCATTGGCAAGGAAATTTCAAATTCAAACCGGCCCAAGTACGCTCGTTGTTAGCAAACCTAGCATCTCTTTCAGCCGGCGGTTTTCAAAAAACACGCTAAAATCGCTAACCACGGAAAGTTACCCCGAACTGCATCGTCGGAAACTGAAATTCCTATCTTCGTCATTCCCTACCCCTTAGAATGTCGGAGTCTAGGCTTATCGTTCCATCCAACTTGCCCCAGTGGCAATCCCATAGCGGGTGAAATATCGTATTCTCCGATTCTCTGCGGCCTCTTACTCCCCGAGGAGACAGACGATGGAAACCGCCTCCCCAATCGCTCCTTCTGAGTTGCCGCGAAAGACTGGTATACGTGTCTCACAACGCATCCTCTTTCTCACCGCAGCACTGATCGCATTTCTTCTCTGGATGGGACTTCCACCATTGATCGCAACTTGTCGAGGAGTTTTACCCGATGAGTTTTTTCAACTCAGCAACAAAACGGAATTGACCGAAACGGAGTCCATGCGACTGGAAACCATCATGATGGAACTTGATCGCAAGCCTCCTCGAAGTTTCTTTCCAATCTGCGGATTATTGATTATCGGTACCTTCGGAATCATTGAAGGAATTCACTGGCGAAGCTGGAAGATTTTCGTTTGGTCTGCAATCACAGGTCCTCTTCTGGGACTCGCTTTTGGTTGGATAGCCGGGGAACTAGCCATACTGCTGCGTTCGGCCATGGGGCGGCAAGCCATGAATAACATCGTCTTCGATATCGCAATGCACTCGGCTATGCTTGGAATTCTCGGAGGAGGAACTGGCGTTGCCGTTGGACTTGCCGCTCGTTGCTGGCTTACCGCTATGTCAACATCGATCGGGGGCTTGCTTGGCGGTTTTCTCTGCAGCAGTTTCTTTGTCCTTATCAACTCGACCCTTTATCCCAACCTACTGCTCTCGTACCCAGTCCCTGGGATTCTGCTCGAATCGCCAGAAGACTTCTTTTGTGTTGGTATGTGGGCACTATCGGTCCCACTGACTGTGGCGATTGGTCTTTCCGTCTCCAAATGGCACCCGAAATCGCCGTAGGCGGATTACCTTTTACCCAACTCGGGTTGGTCGAGTTATACTTAATCTTTGCAATGCGAAAACTTTCTGTCGTAGTGGATCTGGCTAGATCCCTGAAGCCGCAACGTTTTAAACGCTCAGCGGAAGAGAGAAAGTTTTGTAACCTTCACGACCAAATGGTGAACAACGCATTTATTATTTTCGCCCTCAAGTATCAGGATAATTTTCAGCGTGACGACCTTCCCTCAAGTAATTCTTCATCCCAAAAAACAAGATACTTTTTGGGACGGTCATCCCTGGGTCCTGCGCAATTCGATCGTCGCTCCACCCTCATCGATTCAGTGCGGCGACGCCGTCGACTTGGTTCTGCCTGATGGTACCTTTGTCGCTCGCGGTCTTTACCATCCGACCAGTCGTATCGCCGTCAGACTTTACACTTGGGATAGTCGACAAAACCTAGACGATTCTTTTTTCTCCGCACGTTTAGCTAGCGCGGTGGAATACCGCCGCCAATTCCTACAGAATCATCATCAGCAAGGTTGCCGACTAGTCTTCAGTGAAGGAGATCTACTGAGCGGACTGATCGTTGATAAATATGGGGATGTTCTGGTTCTGCAACAAACCGCCTCTGCGATTTCTCGCTTCATACCAGGCTGGGTCGAACAAC
>JBEGUT010000046.1:0-13115 GCA_041178745.1 Planctomycetota bacterium
GCTGATTACTCGCAAGCTAACTGGGATATCTCAAATGTTGCTCCACCAACGGCTGGAAAAGGTTGGGCGGTCGATGGACCTACACGCAAACAAACCTGCAAAGCAGTTTTCTTTCTTGATCAGCCAGCAACGATCCCAGAGAAGTCAAAACTGACTGTTAGACTGCATCATGAAGCCTTGAGCCAACACAACATTGGTCGGTTCCGATTATCGACCACTTCTGCTGCAGCGGAGCTAGTCAAACTCGACCAGACGCCACTACCTCCAACGTTGCTCGAAGCGCTTAAAGTGCCTGTCGAACAGCGAGGAGATGCTCAGTGGAAAGAAATCGAGACCTTTTATGCTACTCGAAGTGAAAGTGCGATTAGTTCCAAGCAACGAGAAGTTGAGGCTGCGAAAAAGGCTCTGCAAGAATATCGGCAGTCGCTGCCGAGTGCGATGGTGCTCAAAGAGGGTAATCCGCGGGATGCATTTGTATTAAAAAGAGGGCAATACGATCAGCCTGGCGATAAAGTTGAAAGAGGGCTTCCAGCATTTCTACCTCCGTTGCCTTCCGGGTCTTCCAATGATCGGCTTGGATTAGCGAAATGGTTAGTCGATCCTGCGAATCCATTAACGGCTCGCGTCTGGGTGAATCGCGCGTGGGAACGATTCTTCGGAAACGGAATCGTCAAGACTTCAGAAAACTTTGGATCGCAGTCTGAATTCCCAACGCATCCAGAGCTTCTCGATTTTCTCTCAGCGGAGTTTATGCAGCCGACTGTGTTACCTGCCGTGAACGGGCAGGCCCCGCATGCATGGGACATGAAGGCGATTCAAAAGTTTATTGTGATGAGTCAAACTTATCGTCAGGCTTCGACAGTGACACCTGAGCAATTAAAGATCGACCCAGAAAATAAATGGTTATCACGAAGTCCGCGATTGCGTTTGCAAGCGGAGTTTATTCGCGACGTAGCGTTGCAAGTCAGCGGGCTTCTTGTTGAAAAAGTAGGTGGCCCTAGCGTGAGGCCATATATGCCCGATGGTGTATGGGACGAGACCAGCCGCTACGGCGACCTGCGCAATTATCAGGCCGATACCAATGAGGGGCGTTACCGTCGGTCAATGTATACGATCTGGAAACGCACTGCTGCGCCTCCGACAATGTTGCTTTTCGATGCGCCCAACCGAGAGATCTGCACGGTAAAAAGATCTCGCACCAACACACCGTTACAGGCATTGTCGCTGCTGAATGAAGTGACCTTCATCGAGGCAGCTCGCGGCTTGGCCAAGCGAATGATTACCGAGGGTGGAGCGTCGTCAACGGACCGAATCAAATTCGGGTTTCGATGGGTTACGGGACGATTGCCCAACGACCGAGAGTTGCAAGTGCTTGAGTCTGGATTGGCTGCAGACCTTGAAACGCTACAAAAGCATCCGGAAACTATCGAGGGACTTTTGACCAGCGGTAAACCGCTCGACGCTTCCAATTTGGATCGACGCGAATTAGCTGCCTATTCACTCGCAGCAAATATCCTGTTGAATCTCGATGAGTTTGTAAATCGTCCTTAGATCGAAACGAACAAAGCGAAATTGTTGTACCTGATTTCAATCAAGTAGCTGACGAAAGCGGAACACATACCATGCCCCAATCGAATCCCCTGCATATCGCTGATCGATTGAATCGCAGAGTTTTTTTGGGCCGAACGGGCTTGGGTGCTTGTGCGTTGCCAATGCTGATGGGTGGTAACTTATTGGCTGAGTCGACCGTCGCAGGGAAAGGAGAAATTGCGGGGCTTCCGCATCACACGCCGAAAGCGAAACGAATCATCTATCTTTTTCAATCGGGCGCTCCATCACAAATGGATTTGTTTGATCCTAAACCGGGCCTCCAAGCGAAAATGGGTGAGAACTTACCTGATTCCATCAGGCAGGGACAACGATTAACAACGATGACTTCTGGCCAGGCAACTTTCCCGGTCGCTCCTTCGATTTTCAAATTTGAACCGCGCGGCAAGTGTGGAATGATGATGAGCGAAGTGCTTCCTCACATGGCAAGTGTTACGGATGAGTTTTGCATGATTCGCAGTATGCATACCGAAGCGATTAATCACGATCCAGCGATAACTTTTTGCCAGACCGGTTCGCAATTGGCAGGTCGCCCAAGTATTGGATCGTGGATGAGCTATGGATTGGGTAGCGAGAATCAGGATCTCCCGGCCTATGTGGTACTAACTTCATTCGGCAGTGGAAGGCCTGATGACCAACCACTGTACGATCGTTTGTGGGGTTCAGGTTTCCTGCCCTCAAGACATCAAGGTGTCAAGTTTAGAAACCAAGGTGACGCAGTGCTGTATCTAAGCGACCCCGCTGGTATGTCGCGAGACATGCGACGTCAGACATTGGATCGCTTGAAGACCCTCAATGAGGAACGCTTGCAGATTGTTGGAGATCCGGAAATTCAGGCTCGTATCTCGCAATACGAGATGGCATTTAGAATGCAGGCGAGTGTCCCCGACCTGCTGAAGATCCAGGATGAACCTGCCAATGTTTTGGAAATGTACGGACCTGATGTAAAACGCCCCGGTTCCTATGCTGCCAACTGCCTCTTGGCCCGTCGCTTGGCCGAACGAGATGTTCGATTCATTCAACTGTTTCACATGGGATGGGATCATCATGGTGGGCTGCCAGGGGCGATTAGAGGTCAATGCAACGATACCGATCAGGCGACCGCCGCACTGATCAAAGATCTTAAGCAACGTGGCCTGCTAGAAGACACCCTCATTGTTTGGGGTGGCGAATTCGGTCGCACAGTTTACTCGCAAGGTGGCATTACCAAGGACAATTATGGCCGTGATCATCACCCCCGATGCTTCACGATTTTGATGGCAGGAGCCGGTATCAAGGCTGGGACAGTTTACGGCGAGACGGATGATTACTGTTACAACATTGTGAAGGATCCGGTGCACGTCCACGACTTGAATGCCACAATCCTCCACTTGATGGGGGTTGATCACACTCGTTTGACTTACAGATATCAAGGTCGAGATTTCCGCCTAACCGATATTCATGGCGAACTTATTCGTGGAGTGCTAGCGTAAACTGCACTAATCGATTCATTCCGAAAATGGATCGCAAATTCTTAATCTCCTAGGACAAGACACCACAATTAGAGGGGTTATCTGGTCGATAACCTTATGTGGTTCGGTGTCAACTTAAGTTAACTGACGGGCACTATCGGATGCAGGGATTTGATCAGGCATTAACGGCTAACGAATCGAGAGCTTGGCAGCGTGTCTCTCAGTTGCTGCAGCGATTGGCGGAAAGCTTGGGAATGCCATTGGAATCTTCACGGATTCACCAATCGCTGTCTGACGCTGCGCGACAACTACATAACGGCGAAGAGGGTGACGCCGTCTTCTGGATGGTTCGGACAGCCAACCAACTTGGACTCCATATCGCACCTGTGGACATGTCGTTCGACGACCTGATCGCCGTCACTCAAGAAGGCTTGCCCGTCTCTCGGTTCGTCGACGATGGAGCTCAAGCGAACTGGTGGCTGATACGTCGAGGTTCTTTGGGTGGATTCGACGTTCAAGTTATCAGCGATAGCGGAGCCCAAGAGCGGACGCTTTCCAAAAGACAACTGCGACGTCAACTGAAGTTTTCTTCGTCGCAGTCCAAACAACTCTTTTTCCTTGCTGAATCGACTTCCATTGGCCACGGCGTTCAAGCGAAGAGTGACTGGGAAGTGCATGACCACCACAAGGGACATGACAGTCATCACCATGAGCATCCCAAACCGCTATCGAGGCTATGGGCAATTTTCCGATTGGAAACTCGCGACATCGCCAATATCGCTTTGTTTGCAGTCGTTGTTGGCGTGCTTGGACTAGCGACGCCCGTCGCGGTGGAAGCATTAGTCAACACGGTAGCCTTCGGCCGCTACCTGCAACCGATCATCATTCTATCGATCATACTCTTCACATTTTTAGCGTTTGCCGGTTTTTTACGACTCTTGCAAACACTGACGGTAGAAATTATCCAACGTCGAATGATGGTTCGAATAGTCGGCGATTTATCCAATAGGCTCCCGAGCGCGAACATAAAGCAGTGGGATGAGGTTTGGGGGCCAGAATTAACCAACCGTTTTTTCGACGTCTTCACGTTACAAAAAACGTCCACGGCTCTGCTTTTAGATGGGATTACACTGGTATTACAAACCTTCATCGGGATGGCACTACTGGCTTATTACCATCCATTTTTGCTAGGCTTTGACATTGTTCTGCTAGCGGTGATGGCAATCTTTATTTTTGTACTAGGACGAGGTGGCATTCGAACGGCTCAAGCGGAATCGGTAGTCAAGTACAAAGTAGCCCACTGGCTAGAAGACGTTTCCGCCTCAACCACTGCATTCAAAATTCATGGTGGACGACAACTCGCAGTCGATCGCGCTAACCGGTTAATGGGTGAGTATTTGGCTGCGAGAGAAAAGCACTTCGCAGTCGTATTTCGGCAAGTGTTCGCCGGTATGATGATTTACGCCGTTGCCTCGACGGCTCTCCTCGGCTTAGGAGGATGGCTGGTTACTGCCGGACAATTGAATCTTGGCCAACTGGTAGCGGCCGAGTTGATCGTGACAGCGATTCTTGGATCGTTCACCAAAATCGGCAAACAACTTGAAAGCTTTTTTGATTTAGCTGCCGGTGTCGACAAATTGGGATACTTGCTGGATCTGCAAACGGATCCGCCTGGAAGAGTCTTCGACTTCGGTGTTGGCCCGGCTCCGGTACGCTGGAAAGATTTGCAGGTTTCCATCACCGGTAAACCAAAGAAGCTTGTGTTTCCCGATTTTGAAATCGCTTCCGGAGAGACAGTTGCCATTGTGGGCGAAAGCGGATTGGGCAAATCGGTCTTGGCTGAACTTTTAGTGGGAATGCGGCAGTCTGACACCGGCTATGTTGAGGTAGATGGAATCGATGCGCGAGAAGCGGCTCGTCTTTCGGATGGAGGATTTGTAGCCCTCGCTGGCCCTCCCCAAATCTTCAATGGAACAATTGCCGAGAACGTGCATTTGGGTCGTCCAGCAGTAACCGATGCCGATGTGCGTGATAGCCTTCGCCAAGTCGTTGCTTGGGAGGAAATCCTGCAATTGCAGGAAGGTTTAGAAACCTCCCTCCTCACTGGTGGTAAGCCACTCTCCTCAGGTCAAATCGATCGCCTAATGTTAGCCCGAGCGATAGTAGGAAATCCCCGGGTACTGGTTCTTGATGGAACACTGGATTCCCTACCGATTGCCATTCGCCAACAAATATGGGCAAATCTCACAAAAGAGAAAAGCTGGACGATCATTATCATCACCAATGAACCAGATTTGATCGAAAAATGCGACAGAACGATTAATCTGTGCGGGTCAGGCAATTCAAGTAGCACAGGAAAAATGGATTCGTCAAAGGTTTTTGCTTGAAACGGTTGAATGATCTATGTCGACGATAACCAAAAGGTGGAGAAAAGGATTTGCGCCGGCAGACCAGTTGGGAGCCGACTTTCCAGCCCTGTTGCTGGTTCGTTCCTCGCGTTGGGTTCGTGTTCTCGCGCGAATCACCCTGATCCTTTTGGTTTTAACCATTTTAGGCATGCTGCTTTTGCCATGGCAGCAAACGTCGCGTGGTGAAGGTCTTGTAACAGCCCTAAATCCACAGCAGCGGCCGCAGCAGGTGCAATCACAGTATGACGGTGTTGTGAAAAGAATCGCTCCTGGATTGCTGGAAGGCTCCAGGGTTAGCAAAGGGGATTTCATTCTCGAACTCGAACCAACTTCTCGCGAAGAGATTCGACAAACCGATGCGATCCTTGAGTTGCTACAGGAGCAATTAAGAGCGGAACAGGCAGAACTGGAGCTTTACCAATCCCAAGTGACATTCTCGGAAACATCCAGAGATGCCTCGGTCGAAAAGCAGCGTCTGGCGATCGAGTCAGCCCGATTTAAACAACAGGAAAAAGAATCGCTCATACGCAAATATCGCGTGGACCTCGAATTTGCGACACTCAATCGAGAACGAAGCGATCAACTGAAGGAAGTGGGGGTCGAAGCAGGACTTGATAACGCCCAGTATCGAGCCAAAGAAAAAGGACTTACAGAAGAACTAGGGGCGCAGTTGCAGGCGAAGTCGAGCATTGAAACGGAGATTAAAGAAAAGGAAGCAGAGCTTGAAAAGATAATTGCGGACATGGACGACGATGTCGCAAGTTCGAAAACTAAAGTCCAATCGGCGATAGGCAAGATCCAAGCAACACAACAAAAAATAAGGGACGTGCAAATCAAGCGAGGTAACCTCGATCGACTGCAGCAACATGCGCCATGCGATGGTGTGCTGTACCGATTGGTCACCGCTGAAGGAACGCAATCGGTCAAGAAGGGTGATGAGTTATTCACGATAGTACCGGATGTGGATTCGCTTTCAGTCGAACTGACGATTGCTGGAAACGACACTTCCTTTGTCAGAGAGGGACAAGAGGTACGGTTGCAATTTGAAGGATGGCCAGCAGTTCAGTTTGTAGGATGGCCGTCCGTAGCAATTGGTACCTTTGGTGGGCGAGTTCGCGTTATCGACAAGTTCAGTGAAGGTGCAGGGAAGTTTCGAATTTTGGTTGTTCCTGATCCTGATCAACCAGCGTGGCCAGAAGAGCGTTTTTTGCGGCAAGGAATGCGGGCTAACGGCTGGGTGATGCTGAATCAAGTTCCTTTGGGTTTTGAAATATGGCGACAATTGAACGGATTCCCGCCATCGCTAGAAGATGCCGGCAAGTCGAGCGACAGCGATTCGAAGAAGCCCAAAATAAAATTGTCCAAATAGCGTCCGATCTTCGACCGCGATATTGCGCCACACGTGCTTTTATCGCTTGCGTGACAGCTTGGATGATCTCACTTTGGATACTTACTCCTCTCTGCAATGGCGATCCTCCAAACAAAAGACTCGTATCGACGGGTACAACGGTCGACGAATTGATTCCTGGTCCAGTCGAACAACCTCCTGTTGCTGCCTCTCAAGACAGATCGGTGGATATAGAAGCCTTGCAGTCGGAATTGCCTGAATCACTAAGAGCAGCGATCGAACCTGTACCGGAACCTGAAAACCCATCGGCGTTGACACTCAGCGATGTTATCGCATCGGTCTATCGATCTTTTCCTACTTTGGAAGCGATTCGTTTACAACGAGACGTTGCATCTGGCAACCTCACAACTTCATGGGGTGAATTTGACACAAAAATATTAGCCGAAACTATGAACGAACCCACCGGCTACTATGAAAACTACCGCCATAACCTTGGTTTGGCGAGGAACTTATGGTGGGGTGGTTACCTATCTTCGGGATATCGAGTTGGGCGGGGTGATTTCCAGCCCTGGTACAAAGAACGTGAAACGCTCGATAGTGGTGAATTCAAATTGACCTACATTCAACCGCTGCTTCAAGGACGAAACATCGATCCCCGACGAGTTGCAATCTTTCAAAACCGGATCGCAGAACAACAAGTAGAACCACAATTGCAAAGCGAAGTACTTCGCTCATCTTTGGACGCAGCTACCATCTATTGGGAATGGCTAGCGGCAGGCAGAACCCTGCGCGTTCAACAACAACTGCTCGATCTAGCGAAACAAAGAGTCGCTCAGATTCAGGAATTGATTAAAGCCGAGCGACGTGCCAAAGTCGACGAACTTTTTAATAATGTTCTAATCGCGCAACGATTGACCAAAGTGATCGAAACTCAAAGAAAGCTACAGCAATCGAGTTTCAAACTAGCCCTTTTCCTGAGAGACACCGAGGGTGAACCGATGGTTCCACCTGAAGTTTGGCTACCCACTTCATTTCCGCCGTTGAGCGATTCTAAAAATCTTGATCCCCAGCAACAGATTAACGAAGCACTAGATCGACGCCCCGAATTGATCGAACTACAACTACAAAACGAAAGTGTGATGTGGGATCGACGACTCGCCCAAAACCAGACGATGGCAAGACTTGATTTTTTCAATGAGCTATCTCAGGACGTTGGACCAGCGAACAGCAAAAACTTTGATAAGCAACCGTTTGAAAGCGAGTTCGGACTATCCTACGATTATCCTTGGCAACTGCGCAAAGCAAGGGGTAAATTAAGAGCCACTGCTGCGAAGATGCAGCAGATTGATCAGAAAACAAAATTACAAATCGATAAGATTTCGCTCGAGGTTCAATCGGCCATCGTCGCACTTCAGCGTTCGCAAGAAGTCATCGACCAACTTGTGCGGGTCGTTCAAACACAGACCCAAGTTCTCGAGCTACAAGAGATTCAGTTTGCCAACGGCCGCATCGATTTAATTGAATTGAACTTACAGGAACAATTGGTGACGAACCTAAAAAGTGACTTGATCGCCGCTCAGAAAGATTGGTTTGTCGCGTTAAGTGAACTTTCCGCAGTGAGCGGATTGGATCCACTGGAGCAAGCATTGCGACTAGAGACGCTGCCGGAGCCTGGGAAACAACCCAACCCATCGCCATAAACGGATAGTTTTTATTCTTTTTGCTGGAGAGCTTTGAGAGTCCGCTTGGCGTACCTATCCCTTTGACCGTATAACGCTTAACTCGTCAGCCTCCGCAAAGAGTCCAAGGGGGCATTTTTTTCACGTTATCGAGTAAATTCAAAAGTGGCGTTCGCTCATCTGGGACCGATTGCTATCGCCTACCCCAAGCGGGAGGAAACTAACGCGCAGCTGCAGCAGGAGTTTCCTGAGTGGGACATTCCCCAAATTGAGGAAAAGACGGGGATCGCGTCACGTTATATCGCCCCCCCGGAACAGTGTGCATCGGACCTAGCAGTCGAAGCGTGTGAAAAACTATTTAACGAGCATGGGATCGATCGCTCGCAAGTCGACTTTCTTCTTCTCTGCACGCAGACCCCCGATTATCCTCTTCCCACCACCGCCTGCTTATTGCAAGATCGATTGGGACTGGCCACCTCGATTGGAGCCCTAGATTTCAACCTCGGATGCTCCGGATTTGTTTATGGTCTGTCACTAGCAGAAGGCTTGATTCGCAGCGGTGCAGCAAAAAGAATATTGCTGGTCACTGCGGAGACGTACTCGAAATACATCGACCACGCTGACCGCAGTTTGAGAACAATCTTTGGTGACGCGGCGGCCGCTACTTACATCGAAGCTTCTGACAACCAAGAACTTTCTGGTTTTGTCTTTGGAACCGATGGCTCTGGCGCCAATACGCTGTTAGTTGCCGAGGGTGGTTGTCGCTCCGCTGAAAATGCAATTAGGCCCAGAAATAAGAAACGCTGGAAGAGTCGCCTGTATATGGACGGCCCTAGCCTGATGAGCTTTACCGTGGACGCCATTCCCAAGCTGCTAGATCAAGTGCTTGCACGAGCCAAAGTGCAGCGAGAGGATGTCCAGCTATACCTTCTGCACCAAGCGACGCATAAAATGCTTTCGCAACTGCAGGTTCGCTTGGGCATCAGCGAAAAAGAGATGCCGATTCGTTTGAAAAATTGTGGGAATACTGTTTCTAGCACCATACCAATCCTCATACATGATCTGCGTCGAAGCGGCGAATTAAAGCCGGGTATGACAACGATGCTGGTAGGCTTTGGAGTAGGTTGGTCCTGGGCAGGCTGTATTTGGCGGGAGACTTAATGGTATGGAATCCGTAGAAGGCAAGTTACTGGTGGCGGCGCCTCATCTACTTGATCCCAATTTTTATCGCGCTGTGGTGCTCGTTGTTCGCCACGATGACGAAGGCGCTTACGGCCTGATACTCAATCGACCGACCAATCAACATATCGGCCCCCTCATGGAGATGTTGCTAGAAACTCCCTGCGATTTCCCAGGCTGTATACTCTGTGGCGGGCCCGTCGAGGGCCCACTCGTCGTCTTGCACAACCAGGCGTGCGATGCCGATATCTGTTGCGGCCACGACCTCTATTTGTCAAGCTGTCAGGAAAGAGTCAAAGAACTCGTTCATCGCACCGACGTTCGCTTGCTGATGTTCGACGGCTACGCCGGCTGGGGCCCCAACCAACTCGATGAAGAATTAAGACGAGGTGGATGGCTAGTTGCCGACTTAGATCCCCAAGAACTTTTTGATTCCACAGATCTGATCTGGGAAAATTGTATTCAGCGCATCGGCCGAGACATCCTTTCTTGCCAAATCCATGAGGACAGAATTCCCCGAGACCCATCGATAAACTGAGCCTGTTGGCGTTGGCTTCCGTAGCGAATGTCTACTCCGCCACGAGAAATCATCTCAAAAACCTCCCAAGTGACCACTACTGCTTCCTGGTCTCCCCCGAATTTCCGCAAAATTCATTTTTGCTCAATCTTTGCCGAAATCGGAACGGGCCGTTAATCGCCCCTCCTCTAATCCAGTTTCCCAGGCAGCGATCGACCTGCGTGCTGCAAAAACCAAAGGTCGGATTTCGACCGAGCTCCCGTTTGACACGGAAAAGCTTACCATTTTCGAACCAATTGGCTTTTTCCGGGAAGAATTCACCTGTACCTTAGCCGCCTCGCTCGTTTTCGCTGAACCTTGCCCCGCCCTTCCGGTCGATACCTTTAAATGATCGTACGGGGCAATTGCCACACCACCCCCAAAGGCAGCACACCTATTAGGGAGTGATTTTTAACTAGTTGTTGGTTACAATCCGCAGGATTACCCAAACCGTGCATCCCATACAGTTTTATGAATTCGAGGGTTCGATAGCCTTTTCTCGAGTGGGAGAGTGGTTGTGGGTTCAGCGGCGGTTAGCAGACATGGGTGGACCATGAACGAGTTGGAGCCTGCGGACGTTTCGAAATACATTTCGGCCGCTGTTCCTCAAACAGATTTAGTTTCAGCAGCGCAATTCTGGGCCCAGAAGACTCCGGACAATCCGGTGTTTTATTTCACCGACGGTGAAGGGGGAGAGGATGTCTGCTTGACCTATCGGCAACTGGACCGAGCGGCACGTGCTGTCGCTGCGCGATTGCAATCTGGCGGTAGTGCCGTCGGCCAACGCGTTCTATTGCTCTATCCACCTGGCCTCGACTTCGTGGTTGGTTTCTTCGGAACCCTCTATGCTGGCGCGATTGCCGTACCTGCGTTCCCTCCTCGCAAAAACCGTAAAGGTGCTCGAATTCAAAGCATCGCAGAGGATTGCTCTGCTAACTGGGCGATGAGCATTACGAGCGTTTGCGACTTGATCAATTCAGATGAAAACGCGCAACAGGATTTGGCTGGAGCAACCGTCCTAGCCACTGATCAGATTTCTCTCTCGTTGGCTGATCAATATCGTCCCACTTTTATCGATCCCACCTCAACTGCGGTACTGCAATACACCTCTGGATCTACTGGGCAACCCAAGGGTGTGATTTTAAGTCACGCTTGCTTGGTGCGTAATTCCGAATTGATTTTATTAGCATTCGAACCCATACCGGGTAGCGGATGTAGTTGGCTTCCACTGTATCACGACATGGGTTTGGTTGGCGGTGTCTTGGAACCCGTCTTCCTCGGTCGTCCCAACGTGTTAATGAGCCCGATGAGTTTTCTGCAACGACCCGCCCGCTGGCTGCAAGCCATTTCCAAATATCGTGTCACGATCAGCGGCGGTCCAAACTTCGCTTATCAACTATGTGTCGACAAGATAACCGAAGCTGATATGGAAGGAGTCGATCTTAGCTGCTGGTCGTCAGCCTTTAACGGAGCTGAGCCGGTTCGAGCATCAACTCTTGAACAGTTCGCGAAAAAATTTGCTCCCTACGGTTTCAAAAAGTCCGCATTTCTACCTTGCTATGGAATGGCCGAAACCACCTTGATCGTTACTGGGGGGCCCACCGAGAGCCGTCCATTCTTCCGTACGTTTGATGCACAGCAACTCGATCAACGCATTGTCAATGAGTGCCCTAACGATTTGGGGTCCGAAAATACCCGAACACTCGTGGGATGCGGTGCTGTTCTTCCTAACGAGAGAGTACTGATTGTCGAACCAGATTCACACCAGGAGTTGCCTACTGGTCAGGTTGGTGAGATTTGGGTGCAAAGTCCAAGCGTTGGCAAAGGCTACTGGCGTAAACCCGTCGAGAGCGAACGAACTTTCGGCGCGTATACTGCTGCTGGAGAGGGCCCCTTTTTGAGAACTGGCGATTTGGGCTTTTTGCATGAAGGCCAACTATTCGTTGCGGGTCGTCTCAAGGACATGATCATCGTTCGTGGTGTCAATCGATACCCACAAGATATCGAAGTCACAGCTGAGCAAGCACATAAATCCATTCAATCAGGATCTGTTGCCGCATTCGCAATCACCAGCGATGATCGCGAAAGATTAGTCATCACTGCTGAAGTTCAGCGCGGTGCCCAACCTAATTGGGACGATGTCATTCAAGCTATTCGCCGTAAGGTAACTGAGGTTCATGAGCTTCCCCCGGAAGCAATTTCGCTCGTACGCTTCGGTACCTTACCGAAAACCTCGAGTGGCAAGATCCAACGCCACGCCTGCATGAACGACTATAAAAATAATACGCTGAAAGTCGTCGCGCACTGGAAACTCGGTGAGATTGCACCGTTGAAACAGGAACCGATGATTGCTGCCTCCACCGCCCACTCAACGGCTCAGGACAGCGAGTCCATTAAAAGTTTGCTTACTGACCACAAGAAAGAAAGCGAGCCTCACCCCGAGATATCGCGCGTGGTCATTGCTGCGGTGAAAGCCGTCGCACAGGAACGAGCCGAGGAAGTAAACTTAGATACCAATATCGTTTTAGATCTAGGCTTGGATAGCCTCGAAAGGCTACAGATTGCCCATTCGCTTGAACAGCAATTCGGTGGTCGCTTCCCAGAAGATGTGCTGCAAGAAATCGAAACCGTTCGCCAAGTTGCATCGGCGATCGAAACGCTCTTTGGAGTGGAACGAATCCACCGCAGCCTCACGGAAGCTGTCGCGGCCGAAGAGGTGCTCATCTCTCGCGAAGTAACTGCCGAGGATTATCAATTCGACCTACTTCCTGAGTATCGTCGCCTCAAAATGACCATGGGAGAATTACTCTCCTCTGGAGTTCGAAACCCTTACTTCGCCCAGCATCAAGGTGTTGTTCGCGACAAAACGGTCATCAACGGACGCCA
>JBEGUT010000047.1:0-12940 GCA_041178745.1 Planctomycetota bacterium
TCGCTCGAAAGATTCGAGAGTCATAAAAAAACTGTGGAGCTTGAGGCTGGAGTTCGGCTGGTAACTCCTTGGGATCTCCCCATTTGGTTTGTAAGTAGGCTACGACATCTTTGATCTCCATATCATTAAGCGTTCTCGGGTAGATAAGCACTTCTCCAACATCGCATGTTAGTCCCTCCTGAGTTGCCACATTGGCGCCTAGGATGAAGCCTCCAAGTGGTTTGTCCTCTGCGTTAAATCGGAAAGTGTGTACCCGCCAGTCATCGCGGTTAGTCGTCGAGTCGATTCGTGCCGATGATTCCCACTTTCCATCCTTCCATTTCACCGGCGTACTACCAACGCGAGTACTGCCATCAAACAGTGTCCCTGATTTCTCAGTTGGTATGCGAGCAAAGACGGCAACCGTCCGTTCTCCGCGGAGCGTGCCCCAAGAACCGACTGCCTGCCACAATGCTGCGGAACCATTGAATCTCACAACCGTCTTGAGTCCATTGGGCGTCTGAACGAGTAGTGATTGCGGCTTCCCGACAACACGATTTAGCGTTCTATCTGCGCGGTTGTTATTGGCAATTGTATTTTCCCAAGCGGACACCATTGCTCCCTGCGCTCTGATGCCATCTTCGCGATACCAAGCGTGCAGCGGACCTGGTGGAGGATCGGTCGCATAGAGCACAGAAAAAGGGACGAGCAAAAAAAAGAAAATAAGAAGATTCAGGATTAGCGAAAGTGATGGGAGGGTTTGCATTAGAATGTCGCACTGCGGCTGTCAGAAAATGTCAGCTACTCATCTTAACAGCAACAACGTTGGCTCTCAACGATTCGAGCAAGGCTGCGACGACATGGATTACACAGTACATCGTGGTTGTCGGCGAACCACTCAGTAACTGGAATCTAAATCTGGAGAATCGAGAGTCGTTTGCAGTGGAGTGGGTGGTAATTAGGTTATAACGAGTTTACGGAGATGGTTTGTATCGCAATGACAAGAGTCGCGAGTCAGGTTGCCACTGACTTGGCTCAGAGAATCAATTAATCAAAGTTGATCAAGGGCAATGCAACGTTGTAGCGATCGGTTGGTGGTCTTACTCGCCAATAACATGAATAGCAGCGGTCGAAAGAAAAGTAATTGTTACGCATCTGTGTTTCTGTCGCCGCCGTATTGGGGTGGCAAGCTCAATTGCGAAATCAAGTGAGAGCGATTTTCAAGAGGTTGTGCGAAGTGTTTTTGTTTGCCTCGAATAGCGGGTTTGATGTAAACGACGCGAGCGTTAATTTCTAGTGACAATCATTATGGAGGTTCTGATGCAAATCGCTATGTTTCGGTAGTACTAGTACCTAGGTGGCGAACTCCGGCGATTGAGACAGATATATGGATACTTGTTGTAAGATTGGTGTTGTAATCTTGTGTTAATCCCTTGAAAAAGGGGGTGTTGCGGGCTATCATCAGCCGCGTTTAAGAGTCTAAGGTTTTCGGCGATTCGCTACATGCTTGCGGAATCTTGAACCCACGCTCATTGGATTTTGCCTCGTCTTTTGGTTGATCGATTAAATAGGGGGTATCTCATTGACTCGACAATCTTGGGGTGTTGTTGGTTGCCTTTTGATTCTTGGGGGCTTGGGTTGCGAGCAGCAAAAGCCCAAGGTTGAACCTGCCACTGTTCCAACAGTAAGTGTTAGTCGTCCAGTGACCCGAGAGGTTGCTGAGTATGAGTACTTCACCGGCCGTACGGCGGCGCCTTTCACCGTGGATTTACGTCCTCGGGTTACGGGCTATCTCAGAGAGATGCCCTTCAAGGAAGGAGATGAGATCAAGAAGGGAGACCTGCTGTTTCGACTAGATGAAGAGCCCTATGCATCGCAGCTTAAGAAAGCGGAATCGGATTTGGAGTTGAATAAAGCGCGTCTGAAATTAGCGCAGGCAGACAATGAGCGAGCAAAAGGTATTGCTAAGGCAAACGCAGGGGCGATTTCGAAACAGGATTTGGATAAATATCAAGCTGCTGAAGAAGAGGCAGATGCAGCCGTAAAAGCGTCGATTGCTAACGTGAATGTGTACCAAGTCAACTTGGACTTTACCAAAATTGTTTCACCCATTGATGGGCAGGTAGGTAGGTACAATTACACGGTTGGAAATTTAGTGAATGCGGACACGACGGACCTGACGACGATCGTTTCTCAGGATCCGATGTACGCCTATTTTGATGTAGACGAGCAAACGCTTTTGAAGGTAGGTAGGCGTTTGATAGAGAGGGAAAAAGAACTGAAAACCACCGAGAATTTTCCTGTCATGATGGCTCTGGGTGATGAGGATGGTTTCCCGCATATCGGTGAGGTGAATTTCGTTAACAACGTGGTGAATTCGTCGACTGGAACATTGACCTTGCGTGGGTCGTTTGCCAATCCGGCTAATTCTGCTGGTAGGCGGTTGTTACGTCCCGGTATGTTTGTGAAAGTTCGGTTGCCTGTTCGGAAGCCAAGCCCCAAACTTCTCGTGAGCGAACGAGCTTTAGGTACCGACCAGGGCCGCAAGTTTGTAATGGTTGTGGATGCACAGGATACAGTAAAAAGTATCCCGGTTACTGTAGGAGCGTTGCAGGATGATGGTTTGAGAGTCATCGAGTCTGGTTTAAAGGAAGATGACCGTGTGATTATTAGTGGTTTGCAATTCGTACGGCCAAAGTCAGTCGTGAAGGTGGAAGAAGTTCCTATGATGGGATCAAAGCAATCGACGGATCCATCTGGATCCGCGGGGTAGGGTAACCGTAAGTGATTTCACACTTTTTTATCGATCGGCCGATTTTCGCGTCCGTTATATCGATATTCGTAACGATAGCGGGTGGATTGGCTTTATTGGGTCTTCCAATTTCGCAGTATCCCCCAATCGCTCCTCCCACCGTGCAAGTATCGTGCGTCTACCCCGGTGCGAGCGCCAAGGTCGTAGCTGACACGATCGCTGCACCCATCGAGCAGCAGGTCAACGGTGTCGAGGGCATGCTCTACATGTCCTCCAACAGCGGCAACGATGGTTCCTACAACCTGACCATAACCTTCGATCTGGGAACAGATCTAAACACGGCGTTGGTCATGCTCCAGAATCGTGTTTCCTTAGCGATGCCGCAACTGCCCGACTCAGTGCAAAAGCAGGGATTAACGATTAAAAAAAAGTCACCCAACATTTTGCTCGTGGTCAGTTTTTTCAGTCCTAACAGTACGTTCGATAGCATTGCCCTGAGCAATTATGCGACGATCAACGTCAAGGATGAACTGTTCCGAGTACCTGGGGTGGCTGACATCGGTTATTTCGGGCAGAGAGACTACAGTATTCGAGCCTGGTTGGATCCTGATCGAATGATGAGTCGGAATATTTCTGCCACCGATGTGGCTGATGCGATACAGTCGCAGAGTTCAGCTGCGGTTGTAGGGCAGACCGGGGTGCAGCCGAGTGGTATGGCAGATTTTGAATTGCCCATCGATACAGTGGGACGATTGGAGACGCCAGAACAGTTTGGGCAGATCATTATCAAGTCGGAGAGCGATTCGTCAGGTACTGATGCTCCTCGGTATGTTTATTTGCGGGACATAGCGAGAGTCGAGTTAGGGGCTCAGAATTATAGTCAGAGTTCGTCTCTGGATGGAAAGCCATGCGTAGGTTTAGCCCTCTTTCAGTTGCCTGGTACCAATGCGCTGGATGTTGCAAACGCTGTAAGGCGTAAAATGGAGGAACTCAAAAAGCGTTTTCCTGACGATTTGGAGTACGGTATTTATTACGACACCACGCCGTTTGTTGAGGAATCTGTCGCGGATGTTGTCAAGACGCTATTCGAAGCGATTCTATTGGTTGCACTCGTCGTGCTCGTGTTTTTAAAGAATTGGCGAGCGGCATTGATCCCGTTGATTGCTGTTCCGGTTGCGATCATCGGAACTTTTGGGGTGATGTCGTTGCTAGGATTCAGTCTCAACAATATTTCCCTCTTCGGATTGGTATTGGCAATCGGAATTGTGGTGGATGATGCGATAGTTGTCGTTGAGAATGTGGAGAGGTTGCTCAAGGAGGGAATGAATGCGAGGGATGCTGCGCGTAAAGCGATGACAGAGGTCACGGGTCCGGTGATTGCAGTGGCCCTGGTGTTGTGCGCGGTATTTTTGCCCTGTGCATTTATCACGGGTATCACCGGCCAATTTTTTCGTCAGTTTGCGGTGACGATTGCAGTTTCGACTGTCTTGTCAGCGATCAATTCATTGACCTTGAGCCCGGCTTTGGCGGTCCTGTTGCTACGTCCGCATCACGAAAGTCATGATCCCTTGAGTCGACTGCTTGATCTGTTTCTCGGCTGGTTTTTTCGATTGTTCGATTGGGGATTCGAGATTACTGGCAAATACTACGCAGCGTTCATTGGTGTTTTATTGCGAATCAGTCTCTTGGTCATCCTAGTTTATGCGGGGCTTTTAGGTGTCACAGGATGGCTTTTTAGTTTCTATCCGGTTGGATTCATTCCACAGCAAGACCAGGGATGGTTATTGGTCGATGCTCAGCTTCCGGATTCTGGATCCGTTCAGCGTACGAGCCAAGTGATGATGCGATTGGGGGAGATGATTCGCAAGACCCCAGGCGTTGACCATACGCTGGAAATTTCTGGTCAATCAGTAATGCTACAGAGCAACGGTTCTAATTTTGGCTCTATCTTTGTGATCCTAAAACCATTTGATCAGCGGCGAGATAAAGAGCTATCTGCCAATACGGTGATGTTAAAGTTACGAGCGCTAGTCGCACAGGAGATGCGAGATGCCAAGGTGGGGATTTACGGGGCGCCTCCTGTTCCGGGAATCGGTCGAGGTGGTGGATTCAAGTTGATGGTGGAAGATCGTGGATCGTTGGGAATGAAAGAATTGCAACGAGCTACCGATTCCTTAGTTGATTCCAGCGGTCAAAAGCCTCATATGATTGTGATGCCAAGTGCGTTTCGGGCGAGTACTCCTCAATTGCGCATGGATATCGATCGCACCAAAGCGGAATCGTTGGGTTTGACGGTGGATCAGGTCAACAAGACCTTGCAGATTTTTATTGGCTCGTATTATGTCAATAACTTCAATTTTTATGGACGTTCATGGCAAGTTAATATTCAAGCGGATGGTTCCTTTCGGGATCAGAATGAAGATCTAAGCAAGCTGTTTATTCGCAACAAGTATGGTGATATGGTGCCACTGGGATCCTTAATCCGTTTGTATGACGATGGTGGCCCCGTCTTGATTACGCGGTATAACCTTTATCCTGCTGCAGCGATCATGGGAGGAGCTATGCCTCCCGTGAGTTCGGGACAGGCGATCCGACTGATGGAAGACGAAGCGAAATCAATTTTGCCAGGATCGATGAGCACTGAATGGACGGATTTAACGTTCATGCAAATCAAAGCGGGAAACACAGCGATGTTTGTCTTTGGTGCTGCCGTTGTCTTTGTGTTTTTAGTTCTTGCAGCCCAATACGAGAGTTGGTCCTTACCAATGGCGGTGATCTTAGTGGTGCCGATGTGTTTGTTATGTGCATTGGTGGGAGTTTTTCTACGCAAGTTGCCAATGGATATTTTTGTTCAAATCGGTTTCGTCGTGCTGGTCGGTCTGGCTTGTAAGAATGCGATTTTGATCATTGAATTTGCAAAGCACTTATATGAATCCGGAAGTGATGCCCGGACTGCGACGATCGAAGCATGTCATATGCGATTGCGTCCAATCCTTATGACATCCTTAGCGTTTATCCTCGGAGTCGTGCCGATGGTCGTCGCCTCAGGGGCAGGGGCCGAGATGCGATGGTCTTTAGGAACGGCTGTTTTTAGCGGTATGATCGGTGTCACATTATTCGGAATCTTTCTAACGCCAGTCTTCTTTTTTGTGATCGTCCGTGCAGGAGAGTTTTCCTTCCTGCGTAGCAAGATGGTTCGTCATTTCGGTTCAGCCTGCATGGGGGGCGCTGTCGGTTTGCTGGGAGGATGGCTTGCCCACATGGTTGGATTACCACATCCGAATTGGGCGCTCATGGCCGGATTTACTGTAGGTATCATCACCGCTGTATTTATCAGCACGCGCAAGAGTAAAAGTGTTCCCGGGGCGTCGCTGGCAACTTCTGGAGAGAGTGGCGAATGATTTCTCATTTCTTCATCGATCGACCGATTTTTTCAGCGGTGTTATCGATATTACTGACGCTCGCAGGACTGGTCTCGATCTTCTCGCTACCGGTGGCACAGTACCCCGAGGTAACTCCGCCAACGGTTTTGGTCACAGCATCCTATCCAGGCGCCAATGCGAAGACCGTTAATGACACGGTGGCAGCACCGATTGAACAGCAAGTCAGCGGTGTTGAAAACATGCTCTATATGTCATCAAAGTGCACCAATGATGGAATGTACCAGCTGACGATTACCTTCAAGCTTGGTACGGATTCTGACATGGCTCAGGTCTTGGTGCAAAATCGGGTGTCACTCGCTCAACCTGTGATCCCAGATTTGGTTCAGCGCCAGGGAATCAATGTGAAAAAAATGTCACCGAGTACGATGATGATCGTTAATCTGGTGTCAGAAAATGGAGAGTACGACGATTTGTATTTAAGCAATTACGCCACCATTCAAATCAAAGATGAACTGGGGCGATTGGAAGGTGTTGCGGCGGTGACGTATTTGGGTCAACGCGATTACAGCATGCGAGCATGGCTTAATCCAGACACACTAGCAGCAATGAACATAGGAACGGAGGACGTAGTCAATGCGATATCTGCACAAAACATCCAGGTTGCAGCTGGCGCGATCGGTATGGAGCCGATCGCACCAGGACAAGAGTTTCAACTAACGATCAATACGTTAGGGCGACTGGTCGATGTGGAACAATTTGGCGACATCATTGTGAAAGCAAATAGTTCAGGTGATATCAGTCCCTCCGCGGCAACCTCGGGAGCGGTAGTTCGTCTAAGAGATATCGCTCGAATTGAACTTGGCTCACAGCAGTACGATCAGACTTGCATGCTCGATGGTAAGCCTTCTATTGCAATGTCGATTTATCAGTTGCCTGGTTCCAATGCAATAAAAACAGCGCAAGGAGTCTACAAGAAAATGGAGGAACTCAAGAAAGGGTTCCCCGAGGGGATGGATTACAAGATTGTTTACGATACAACGCCCTTTATTGAGGAGTCGATCATCGAAGTATTTAAGACACTTCGGGATGCGATTGTATTGGTTGCAATTGTTGTTTTGCTCTTTCTGCAGAATTGGCGCACAACCCTGATTCCATTAATCGCCGTTCCAGTGGCGATCATCGGTACTTTCGCGGTGATGTCAGCGCTTGGGTTTTCGCTTAACAATCTTTCTCTCTTTGGATTGGTTTTGGCGATAGGGATTGTTGTAGACGATGCGATTGTTGTCGTTGAGAATGTGGAGCGGTGGTTGCATCATGGGTTGTCCCCTAGAGACGCCGCGCGAAAAGCGATGGATGAGGTGACCGGACCGGTGATTGCGGTTGCGTTGGTTCTTTGTTCAGTCTTCATACCCTGTGCGTTTATCTCGGGCATCACCGGACAATTTTTCAGGCAGTTCGCGATTACGATCGCTGTGTCAACGGCCTTTTCTGCGATCAATTCTCTGACACTATCTCCGGCATTAGCGGCGATTTTAATGCAACCAAAAGGGGCCAAACGCGATCCGCTAACCTGGATCATCGACGTTACAATCGGTTGGTTTTTCAAGTTGTTCAATGTGACATTTGATTTTGCGACCAGTGTTTATGCAGGATTCGTCGGCGTACTGCTGCGTGGAACCCTACTGGTTTTGGTGCTCTACGTTGGTTTGTTATGGTTGACCTATCATGAGTTTTCTCGCGCTCCTACCGGTTTTATCCCTAACCAAGATAAAGGGTATTTGATGTTGAGCGTACAGCTTCCCGATTCTGCATCGGTAGGACGAACTCGCGAGATTCTTAATCGAATTGAAAGTATCGCTCGAAAAAGCGAAGGCGTGGCACATACTGTTTCAGTTTCAGGGCAATCGTTGTTGTTGGCGACGAACGCATCGAACCTCGGAAGCATGTATATCATGCTTGAAGAGTTTGGGAAGCGAAAAGGTATCTCTGCCGATGAGATTGCCAATGAGATCCGATTAAAGTGTTTAGCAGAGATACGAGATGCGCAAGTCAGTATTTTCGGTGCACCTCCCATCGATGGTTTAGGAACCACCGGTGGATTTAAGTTAATTGTTGAAGATCGCGGAAACATGGGGCTCGATGAACTGCAGCGTGTCACGGATAGCATCGTCGATAAAGCCAACAGCACGCCTGGCTTGGAAGGAGTTTTTGCCAGTATTCGTTCGGATACACCTTGGTTGTATTTAGATATCGATCGAGATAAGTGTTTGTCACTTGGAGTATCACCTTCTGATGTTTTTCAGACGCTTCAGGTCTATTTAGGTTCCTACTATGTGAATAACTTCAATCAGTTTGGGCGATCATGGCAAGTAAACGTGATGGCCGACGAAAAGTATCGAGCGAGCGTGTCACAGATTCTTCAGTTGAAGGTTCCGAACCGAGATAAGGAGATGGTTCCGCTCGCGACGTTGGTTCAGTTGAAGGACGAGTCCGGCCCACAATCCTTGATGCGATACAATATGTATTCCGCATCTTCGGTCACCGGCAATATAGCTCCAGGAACGAGCAGTGGTCAGGCGATCGAACTGCTGAAGACAATAGCCAATGAACACCTTCCTCGCTCCATGGCCTTTGATTGGACTGAACTGACTTTTATGCAGTTGGATGCTGGAAACACTGCGATGTACGTCTTTGCATTGGCGGTCGTCTTTGTTTTCTTGGTTCTAGCCGCGCAGTACGAGAGTTGGTCTCTGCCGATGGCGGTCATTCTGGTTGTTCCGATGTGCCTTTTATGTTCGGTCGTCGGAGTCACCATTGCTAAGATGGACGTGAACATCTTCACCCAAATCGGCTTGATTGTGCTGGTGGGATTAGCCAGTAAAAATGCTATTCTGATTGTGGAGTTTGCTGAGCAAGAACGAAAAGCGGGGAAGACTGTACGAGAAGCGACTATCAGCGCATGCCGTTTACGATTGCGTCCGATTTTGATGACATCTTTCGCGTTCATTCTCGGAGTGGTGCCGCTGGTAATCGCTGAGGGTGCTGGAGCGGAGATGCGACGAACCTTAGGCACGGCTGTCTTTAGCGGTATGCTGGGCGTGACATTTTTTGGGATCTTATTGACGCCCGTCTTTTATTATGCGATCCGTTGGTTTAGCAGAGACTCACAAAAGTCGAAGTCAAAAGATGTCACGGAATCATGATGTGAGGCTGGCAACTGGACGAGCAAGGAATGCACGGAGGCGGCTTGCATTGGTAGCAGTCCGATCCCATCAGGCATGAAGGACATGGAGTAACTGGAGTCGGTTTACTGCAATAATTATCGCATTGACTAAGGGAGGCTGGACACGGACTGCGTGGAGTCGGTTTGCTGCAATAAAGAGTAGTCTTACAGCAGTGTTTGTACGATGGATGGCAGGAGGTACTGGCTCGGCTGGCAATAGGATGTTGAAATGGATTTAACGAGCTACAACCTGATTGGAATAAGATCATCCCGATTATGAGCAATACCCAAGGTTTGCTTTTGTTTGTTTTCATCGCTTGGTTGGTCTTCACAACGCAATCACTCTCGGGTGGTTTTGGGAGGTACAGCGATGTCAATCGGTTCTTCTTCAGAGGGTAACGGTTCCTCGGTCGAATTCTTAGCAGACGGCGCAACCGTGGTGTTGACGAGAGGTGTTACTGAAGCTGGATTCGAGAGTCGGATTTCCCATCCGCCACCCAGTGCTCTATAGAGATTGACCAGACCTAGGGTAGCGTTGCCTTGCGATTGAGCTAATGCGGTTTGCTGCGAGACAAGGTTTTGCTCGATGAGTGCTACGCGATTGAAGTCGATTAGCCCACCCTTGTATTGAACCATCGCGACCTGGGCAGATTTCTCGGAAGCTTGAACGCTTTCTTGTAACTTAGCCGCTTGTTCTTGGTATTTCAGAAACTCGATGATCGCGTTTTCCGCTTCCATTCCTGCAGCTAGCACAGTTTGCTGATAGCTAGCCACTTGCGCCTCAAAGCCTGCTTCAACCCGCTCGATATTGCTAAGCAGGCGACCATAGTTCAGGACATTCCAGCGAAAACCTGGTCCTACTGAGCCTGTAAAAGCATCCCCAGAAAACATGTCCGAAAATTGTCTTGCACTGTATCCCAAATTCCCCGTGATCGAAATCGCCGGGTAGAGGTCTGCTTCGGCTATCCCAATACGGGCCGATTCCATTGCCGTTTTACGTTCTTGACGGCGTACGTCAGGACGATTTCTCAACAGATCCGCTGGGATACCGACGACGATCTCGGGCTGAGTTTCAGGAATGGGGGCTCGTCCAAGGAAGGACTCAAGATCTTGGACAGGCATCCCTAGCAAGATGCATAGACGATTGGCAATCTGGCGACGTTGGATTTCCAAAGATGGTGTTTGTGACTCCGTCTGGGCCAAGTTGCTGGTCGCTTGGTCGACGTCCAACTCAGTAGATTGGCCGCCTGTAAACCTCGCCTCTGCGATGTCCAATGTTTCTTTTTGCAGTCTGGCATTCTCATTGATGTAAGTCATCTGCTGCTCGATGACTCGAAGTTGGACATAGTTTTGTGCGACATCGCCGATCAAGGTCACAAGGACTGCATCGTAATCTTCAATCGAAGCATCAAAGTGCGCGTCGGCCGCTTCGATGCTGCGACGGTACTTGCCCCAGAAGTCTAGTTCCCATGCGAGACCAAAACCATATTGCCAATTTCCGAATGAAGAATTGGGTAAGAATGCACTCGACGCGTTCGCACCGCTAAATTTCTGTTCGGTAAAACCCCCATCGACGAACTGTTGTTGAGGAAAAAATCTACCTTGAATGATGCTTAACTCGGCTCGCGCCTGCAATACGCGAAAAGCCGCTTCGCGAATCCCCAAGTTTTGTTGGTAGGCATTTTGCACAAGTTGATCAAGGATGGGATCGTTGAGATGGGTCCACCAAGCAGCCAAATCGGATTTTTGAGAAATCAAGCGAGGATCTGTCGAGTCTATCCAAGAGTCGGCGATAGGTTCCTCTGGCCTATGGTAATTCGGCCCAACCTTGTAACCGTTTTGCTTCCATTCGCGGGGAGTACGACATCCGGTAACACCCACCACCAGAAGGCAGCTGCCGAGCACCATTAAGAAACAGTTCAATCGGTTCAGCACCGAAGGTGTGTTCTGATACCAGCGACAATTGACTCGTTCGATTGAAAGGTTCATGGACGAGCCTGTCTACCCTTCCGATTTGTTCGGGTGAGCTTCAGTTGCGATTTTTCGTTTTACGGCATAGCCTCTGTTGGATTGGGTAATCCGCGAGCACTGCGCAACCTGAAAGGAAGCATGAAACGTACCATCAGTTGCTATCGGTAAAGGAACGATCGGGCTTTAACGTTTTTAACGAATGAACCGATTGTCAGGGCCGAAGAGACTATGGCATCAAATCGTCAACGATATGCGATAAAAGTTTTGGTCCTTCGCCTATTTTTGACCGGGCTGGCTGTCTTATTTTGAGATATTGCTACAAATCGATGGAGTCCCAATGGGGTGTCGCGAAAGCTGAATCTCGAGTGAATGTCTTTTGTGCCTGAGAGCTTGCTTGCTGACGGTATTGGTAGATTGAGCCTGGGAAAGTTGCGGTTCTGAGAATGGGTAAAACGCCCCAAGACGTTCGTGTTCGTGGTAGGCGTAATACTAACTCTGTCGGACAGATTCCGACATGGTTCGGATTTTGTGAGTGGCGTTTTTCGGCGATGGAGTGTGAGTTGTTAAGACGAATCAATAAGGGCAAATTACTTTCGGAGACAGATTAGAAGTCAGGGTTGTTTTTGCGTAGAAGATTGCGGCCCAATTTAGCTGTGCGTTGTCTTGGGGCTAAGGGATCATGCATTTCCTCTAATTCCCAACAGCAATGCAGTCCGTAGATATCGGCAAGTTCCATCGCGCTATTAGTTTCACCAATCAATGAATGGGTAAGCCCACCTACAATTGCGATACCATCTTTTATACCTAGATTACCGACCGGCTCATCGAATTCATATTTAACGGCGTAGAGTCGAAGGTGTTTATGTCTCGGCAACCAAAACAATTCCCGGCTCTCGAGCAACTGCAATCTATCGGGGGCGCGATGCAAGGGACTGTCAGCAACCAACCAATGGGCGGTTTTCGCTAGTGCTAAAAACTCCGGTTGTTTTGCCTCTTCCGGGATCAAAGTCTCCATGCCGATTTCCTGCAGCTTCAACTGAGTTTCATAACTGCGCATCATATCCTTGCAACGATCGACTAGGGCCTGTTGTTGCACATGATCTCCCAAAGAAGCGCGAGTCACGTTAGCCAGAAAAATGATGGATGGGTTGGGGTGATGATTGGCAAGGCTGAGCAGCGACTCGCGATGGTTTTCTTCCAATAAAGCAGCGGACTGAACAGCTGCTACAGCAAACTCCGGAGATCTATTGCTTTGGGGGTGCAAGTAGCTTCGAAGTTTTGCTAACCCCGCTTCAGAGTTAAATCCGTGAGGATGATATTGCTTTGTTGTCGAAAGATGATCGCAGAGTTTGAGAAATGCTAAACCGACTCGACCCGATGGCGGATGTTTTGACAAAGCCTGAACGAACGGTTTGAGAAAGGGATGTTGGTCGCGATAAGTCGCCAAGATAGAAAGCCAAGCGGGATCTTGAGGACCGAGGGGAAGCAGTATGGACTTGTAGATCAGCGAAACATCTTCCTTTTGATGATACAAAGCCAGAACTTCCAAGACCTTCATGACATCTTGGGGATTATGAGGTTTGCTGGCCAAAGCATCGGTCACATACCATCGCAGTAGCGGTAGAACCTCGA
>JBEGUT010000048.1:0-12902 GCA_041178745.1 Planctomycetota bacterium
TTCAGAAAAATAAGTTCCACGTAATACGAAGATTCAATGGAGCAGTTGTACGACAAATTCGCACAGCACTTTCAGCGTATTTTCGTAGCGGTAGTGGAAGAGAATGAGCGTTAACGCCTTCCCATTTTGATAAACTCATCTTTCGTGAGGCGATCATCGTGATCGGTATCAAACAATTTAAAGCGTTGCGTGAAGTCGACGTCCTTAGCAAATCCAACCGAGAATTCATCAAGCGTCAGTAGGCCATCTTGATTTTTGTCACGGCTAGCAAAGATCTTAGCTCGGTCGTTGTCGGGTTTGTTGAGAGTCGTTCCCTGCCCATGTGACGGTGAGGGCTTCGATTTCGCTTGCGTTGATGGCGTGGTTGGTTGTCCATCTTGAGGCTTTCCGGTTTTTGTTGCTGCATCTCGTGCGGGACTTGGTGGTAATGACTTCGCCCAGGCAAGGGCTTTGGCAGTTAGAGCTTGAACAATATCTGGATGTTGCTGCGCGACATCGTGCTCTTCGCTAATATCATTAGGTATGTTGTAAAGCTGCGCACCGGATCCGTCGTGATTAACAAATAGTTTCCAATCACCGTCACGAACAGCGAGCATCGGTGGCATGTAGCCATCGCTGCGGCCTTGGACATTAAAAAGCCATTCCCAGTGCAGAGGTCGCTGACGCGGACGCGATTGACCAAGCCATATATCGCTGACATCCTCCCCATCGGGTTTCAGATGATCAGGAAGAGTCACTCCAGCCAGCTTACAAATCGTTGGTAGAAGATCGACACCACCGGTCACACTTGTCTCGTCTCGCCGTCCAGCAGGGACATGCCCGGGCCAGCGAACGATTCCAAAGGTTCGAATGCCACCTTCATACATCGATCGTTTACGCGCGCGAAGCGGTCCTGTGTTACCGACACCCGCGTTTGTAGCATTTCCGACTCGATAATCCTCAGCTCCATTATCGCTTGAAAAAAAGATAATCGTGTTATCGGCTAATTTCATTTCTTCAAGAGCATCAAAGAGTCGTCCCAGTTGCGTGTCTAGGTCGGTAAGCGAAGCATAGAAGACCTGTGATTGATTTTTCAAATCCTTTGCGTCGGTGAGGTATTTTTTCATCCACGGCCCGAAGGCTGGATGATCTGCTTGTGGGGATATGGATTCATATTCTTTCAATTGTTCTGGTGTTGGATTTAATTTCGCGTGTGGAAGCAAGGTCCAAAGGTTGACATAGAAAGGTCCATCTTTGTTCTCTTTGATAAACTTGATCGTTTCGTCGACGAAGAGCGAAGTAGATTTTGCTCGGAAATACGGATCCTCGCCGTTCTCTTCCCAATAATTGTTATTGCCAGTGGTGTGACGGACAAAATCAAAACCGTATGCTTCGGGTGTAGGAGCGCCTTGGCCGCTACCGAGATGCCATTTGCCAATGTGTGCTGTCGCATATCCAGACGACTTGAGCATGGAGGCAAGCGTTGGAGTTTTTGGATCAAGCCAATCGACCATATGTCGCTTCTCATTGAGTTCGTGACTGGCGAAGTGCCCATGGATCAAATGTCGCGCAGGATATTGCGAAGTAAGAAACCCGCAGCGACTTGGAGAGCAAACCGTAGATGCCACATAGAATTGTCGAAGCCATGTTCCGTCGGCTGCTAATTTGTCTAGATTCGGAGTTTTGACATAGGGATGGCCCGCAAAATGCGCATCGTTCCAACCCTGATCGTCGGTGAGAATAAAGATCACATTTGGCTTGGTTGAAGGCTTTGGCTCATCAGCCAGTGTTGCCAATTGCAGCGCAACCAAAGAAAGACAAAATAGGATCGACTGGTATTTCATAATGACATATCCTTAGCCAACAAGTTCTTGGATAACTCTGCCACCGAATTGACTTAGTTGCTTATGACGACCGGCGTGATAAAAAGTCAATTTGTTATCATCCAATCCTAGCAATCGCAGAAGGGTGACGTGAAAGTCGCGGACGTGAGCTTTACCGTCAACCGCCTCCATGCCGAGTTCATCTGTTGCCCCTATCGTATGACCCGCATTGCAGCCACCGCCGGCCAGCCATATGGTCATAGCATTGGGATTGTGGTCTCGACCGTAAGCTGTTCCTTGACGAACTCCATTGTCGGGTGTTCTGCCAAATTCTCCGCACCAAACGATTAATGTGCTTTCCAATAATCCGCGTTCCTTCAAATCTGAAATCAACGCGGCGATGGGCTGGTCGACTCCGCGCACAAGATTTCCGTGAGCTCGTTCGAGATAGTCGTGACTATCCCAAGAGCCGTTGTAAAGTTGCACGAATCGAACGCCTTTCTCAACAAGTTTCCTGGCGATAAGGCATTTGCGTCCGAATACTTCTGTGGCTGGTTGGTTGAGACCATAACGCTCTTTGGTCATCTCCGTCTCCTTGGAGAGATCGAGCAAATCTGGGACTTGCATTTGCATGCGAAAGGCGAGTTCATAACTTTCCGCACGGGCTAAAAGTTCTTTGTGATCGCTGTGCTCAATAGCATGTTGCGAATTGAGGGTGCTGATCAAATCTAGATTTTTGCGCTGATGCTCGAGGGTTATATAATCGCTCGGCTTGAGATCCAATATGGGCGAGCCCTTCGCTCGCAACGGCGTACCTTGCCAGTTGGCGGCAAGAAAGCCGTTACTCCAATTCGCGCTGCCACCCTGAGGATAGCTAACTTCTGGAAGTACGACAAAGCTCGGTAGGTTCGCATTGATTGCTCCAAGACCATAACTGATCCAAGCACCGAGGCTAGGGTCACCACCGAAACGATTTCCACTGTTCATTTGATACATGGCTGTTGGATGGTTGACGCTGTCTACCGTGCAGCCGCGGAAAAAACAAAGGTCGTCAGCAACCGTGGCAAGATGACTCCAGTTCTCAGCCATATCCGCGCCACATTCACCGGCTTTGATAAATTTGAATGGACTTTGAACGTAGTAGCGTTTTCCACTTTCCATCGCCGACTTTTCTTTACCTTGTCGGACAAACTCCTTGAGATGGAGTCGAGCTAGCGCGGGTTTAGGATCGAACGTGTCGATTTGCGAAGGGCCTCCCTCCATCATCAGAAAAATGACATTTTTAGCTTTGGCTGGGAAGTGTGTTTGATTGGTGGGAAGCGGAAACGAGGTGCCAGCAGATTCCTCGCCTCGCGAAAGGGCATTGAATGCAACCCAACTAAGGATCGAACCGAACCCAGCGATTGCCTGTCGACGGGAAAGTAATTGGTTAACATGAGTTTGACCTCTAGAGGCATCAGTAGACATAGGCAAACTCATTCGTATTGATCAGTGAAAGACAGACGTCGGCCAATGCACGAGTATTGGGATCGCAATCGACCGGTTGAATATCAGGAATGAAATCAGCATTGGAGTAGAGTTTTTCGGAAAAGGTAAATCTTTCGCCCGTATTCTCTTCGACAGCTTCGCGAAGAATTTCTGTCGGTGGTTTGGCGGAAGTAGGTATTATCTTTTGTTGCAATTCTCGCATATTATGCCAGTGGGAGATGCATAAATGTATTTCGGAAGCTTTCGCTGGACGACCGAGGATTAGGGCAAAACAACGTTGGACGGCATCTTCTTCTGTAGCTGTTTCTCTGAGTACACGAGACGCGATCGCAAGCGAACGGGTATAGCTAGAGTTGCTGTTGAAGAGTGAAAAAACCTGTGGTGTGATGGTGTTAGCATCGCGGAATTCGCATGAAAAGTCTGGGGGAGGGGAGTTAAACACCTCCATCATTGGGTCGGCAAGGCCTCGCAGTTTAAGTGCGTAGATGGAACGTCGATGGCGTTGTTCTGGGCGAGGATTTGGAGTCCATGCCGTTGCGAAAGTTCCCATGACTTGACGTGGTTGTAAGGCGACTTCCATGTTGATCTCTGGCCGATTAGGAATCCCACCGAGGATTGGATTGAGTTCACCACTGACCGATAGTAGCGTATCTTTTAACTCTTCCGCGGATAGTCGACGTGGTTTAAAAACAGCGTAACTGGCTGTAAGGTAATCTTTCTCCTTAAGCCATTGTGGATCGTAATGAGTCGCTTTGCGTCGATATGCGGCCGAGGTCATGATAAGGCGATGCAGCGATTTGAAAGACCATCCCTTTTCAACAAAAGTGGCTGCGAGATAGTCGAGCAGTTCGGGATGAGTGGGTTGTTTTCCGGTGCTACCGAAATTATTCGGGTTACCAGCAATGGGTTGGTTGAAGTGCCATAACCAAATGCGATTTACGATGGTTCGCGTCGTTAGAGGGTTGTTGGCATTTGCAACCCACTGTGCGAAGGCTTTGCGACGGCCTTCGAGTTCTTCTGGAATAATTTCTGTACTTACATTTTTCAAAATACTGAGTACACCAGGCTGAACGAGTTCGCCCATTACAAAAGGATCTCCTCCGATGTGAATACAAGATGTTTCGATTTCTCCGTGCGAGAAACGATTCTCGGGCATACGAGTGGGAGCAGAAATAGTCTTGTATTCGCGAGTTCGTCCGCTGTAAACAGCGAGCGCGTAGGGTTCGTAGCGATCAAGCTCCCATTTGAGTCGCTCGAGACCTTTGCGGGCGACACGCTCCAGACCGAATTCGTTAGGTGTTAATCCGACAAGCTTCGGTGGAAAGTTGCTTTCGGGAATGCCTTTGGCTAGAAGTGATTTACGTGCACTGGCGAAAACGTCTGAATAGGTAGGTCGCGATGGAAGTTTATTATTAGCAGGCGATAGTTTTTCCCTTGCCATGTCAACGGCTTCATTCCACGACTTCGGCGACTTACCGTTTTCTGCAAACCATTGCTGAGCATTTTTTAGTAAGAGGTCGTCAATATGTTGCAGCGCGCGTTCATGATCGTCTCGGATTTGTTCTAGATATCTGCGTTCGCCGAAACCAGTCGTGTTTTCCGTCGGGAGAAAGTCTGCTGATCGTTCTGCTGATTGCGTTGTTGCGAAGACGGCCTGTATTGAGTAGTAATCGCGGGTTGGAATCGGATCGAACTTGTGGTCATGGCAACGTGCACACTGCAATGGGTGTGCTAGAAAAGTTTCACCCACGCTGTTGACAATGTCATCGAGAAATCTTTGCCGAGCGACCTTTTCCACTTCCATTCCTGTCAGTTCCCATGGGCCCATGCGAAGAAAACCAGTGGCAATAATTTTCTCCGGATCGTACGGATCGATTTCATCTCCAGCGATTTGTTCTTTGACGAATTGGTCATAAGGTTTGTCATCATTGAAGGCACGTATGACGTAGTCTCTGTAACGCCAAGCATTGCCTCGTTCATAATCATTGGCCAGTCCACTGCTATCGGCATAGCGTGTGACATCAAGCCAATGCTGTGCCATCTGTTCACCGTAGTGGGGTGAAGCGAGGAGTTGGTCGATCAAAGAGGCGATTGCCTTGGTCGCTTCAGGTGTAGACAAAGAGAAACTGGGATCGCCGGTTGGCGCTGAAGATGAACGACAGGCTTTGACAAACGTTTCGACATCTTCAGGCGTCGGGGGGAGGCCGGTGAGATCGAATGTGGCGCGACGGATAAAAGTACGAGCATCGGTGTCGTCGGCGACAGTTAGACTTTTAGGGAGCTGCTTTTCGACCAGTAGGTCAATCGGGTTACGCGTGTTACTTCCTGTGAGAGTCGGATCGACTGTGGGCATCTTTACAGGTTGGTAAGCCCAGAGACTTTTAGGATTGTATCTGCGATTAGTCCATTGAGTTGACAGTCCAGCTGATGTTTCGACTATGATTCCATCTTCACTGAGCCATTTGGGTTCGTTCACTCTGGCGATCTCAAGAGCTTTCGCTTCGTCGGGCCATGGGGCGCCAGCCTCGATCCAATCGCTGAGCCAGCCAATCTGTTCTTTCGAGAGTTGTTCTGACTCCTTGGGAGGCATGGCAGACCATTTGGGATCGCTACGCGTTACCGCTAGGATGATGCCGCTAAGTTGTGGCATTCTTTCTGCCATGGCCGAGTTACCACTATCGCCACCTTTGAGTATCGATTGCCGCGATCGCAGATCTAGGCCTCCTTCGATTTTATCCTTTCCATGGCAGGCAAAGCACTTGTCATTTAAAAGTGGAAGAATGCGACGAACGAAGAGTTGCTCCGCCTCGTTAGCGGAGACATGATCGGTTATCGAAATGGAAAGGGTTAGTAAAAGTAGAAATGTAAAAGGTCGCATCATTCGCTTTCCTTGAACGATTTCAGAGAAGATGTCATCCCCGGCGATGGTAGGGTTCTGATTATAGCCCAGCGCCCGCGTTACCATAACGGAAAGGTGGGTATTCTTTTGGTTGGGCTTTGGATTAATCGTTATTGTGGTTAGGAAGGTGATTACTAAGCCTTCAACCCCAAAGGATAAAAGCCTGGGAAACGAAAGGAAAGTTGCTCAAGCATGTGTATTGGTTTGATTTGCGAGTCAATGGACGCGCAATTAGAATTCAATAATCTGTGTTGATCTAAAGCCAGCAGCATCAGGAAAAAACAGCATGGGACTAGCAGAGAATCGTGCCGTCAATGCGTATCGTGAGCATGTGTTTCCTCTTTGGAAAGAGCGACTGGAAAGGTTCCTCGGATATTCTCTGGAGGTCAATGTAGAATGGACTGAGTTGGCAAGTCCAGGATTTTCGGAATGGTATTTCCAGTATCTTTCGGAGGTCTATTTTCTTCCGCTGCAATATGCACTGCAGCAAGTTGCGTTTGACGATTTGGGGCGAATGGCTTTGAGAGATCATCTAAAGTCCATCGTGATAAGAAATGCCCATGAAAACTCAGATAGTGCAAATATGGTTAGTTTCGATGATGGAATTTTGTTGATCGACCATTTACCTCATGTAAATTGTGGGGATATCGTTGCAAGAACGGCAGCGATTCGCGATTGCCTTGAAAAGCTGTTGTGATAATAGCCAATAAGAAGTTCGCTTAAGATTCAGGATCGCTCAACCAGGATATCACAACTCCATATGAGTCTCTGGCAAAGAATGTTGTGAGTGTCCATGGTGGGCAAGTCGTCTGTCCGAAGACAGTCTGGAATGAACGCTGCAGTTTCGTCAAAGTGTCTGATTTCTACGAGTGTGTCTGCGAATGTATGAGGTTGTCGTCTTGATGGCTTTTGTACGGCGGGGCCGGTTTGGGGTAGGGCGTACGAGTTTGAGGATTATGGACATTCCATAGGTTTTACTGGAGCGTAACGTCCAATATTTCAGCAGCGAAGCTTTATTCCGATTGCTGCCGATTTCTGAGGGAGAAACCTTTTTCGCAGTCATCGATCTGCGGTTGTGCAAGAAAAAAATCGTCAATACAATTGACCTCGCAAAATACCCCTCTTTTGACCTTGTTTCTCGGATTTTATCAAGCTATGGCATCACCAACTCCTATCACGGTAGCGTACGGCGACGGCATCGGTCCTGAGATTATGCAGGCCACTTTGCACATCATCGAGGAGGCGGGCGCACGCTTGGAGAAGCATGTGATTGAGATCGGCGAAAAGCAGTATCTCAAGGGGAATATGGCTGGAATTGAGCCCAGTGCCTTCGAGTCGTTGCGGTCAACGAAGGTGTTCTTGAAGGCTCCGATCACTACTCCTCAAGGAGGTGGCTTCAAGTCGCTCAACGTAACAACTCGTAAGGCGTTCGGATTGTACGCGAACATCAGGCCATGCTTAAGTTATGATCCCTTTATTCGTACCAAGCATCCTAAAATGGATGTGGTGATCGTGCGAGAAAATGAAGAGGATCTCTACGCGGGTATTGAGCATCGCCAAACACTCGACGTCATGCAGTGTTTGAAGTTGATTTCTCGGCCAGGTACCGAAAAGATCGTCCGCTATGCGTTTGAATACGCACGAGCGTATGGTCGCAAGAAGGTGACTTGCTTCACGAAAGATAACATTATGAAGCTCACTGATGGTTTGTTTCATAAGATATTCGACGAGATTGCTGCAGAATACAAAGACATTGAGAATGAGCATTGGATTGTTGATATCGGTGCTGCAAAGTTGGCGGATACACCAGAAGCATTTGACGTTGTGGTCATGCCTAATCTTTACGGTGACATCCTGTCCGACGTAGCCGCCCAAATCGCTGGTTCGGTTGGATTGGCGGGAAGTGCTAACATCGGCGATGGCTGCGCGATGTTCGAAGCGATCCATGGATCAGCACCTCGTCGAGCAGGACAGAACTTGGCAAATCCGTCAGGCCTATTTCTCGGCGCGATTCAAATGTTGGTTCATATCGGTCAAGCTGATGTGGCCGAGAGGGCCCACAATGCTTGGCTCAAGACGATTGAAGATGGTGTGCACACGTACGACATTTTCAAGGAAGGTGTCTCGAAAGAAAAAGTTGGAACGAAGGAATTTGCACAGGCTGTTGTCGCTCGCCTCGGGAAAAAGCCTGAGGTACTGAAATCGGTCGACTATAGTCGTGCTCCCCAGCGACCACTTACGAGCCGTCCTCCTTACGTTCGCTCGAATGAGAAGCGAGAGATGGTTGGGGCTGACGTTTTCATCGCATGGACTGACTCGATTGATGCGTTAGCAGCGAAATTGCAGCCTCTTGCTGCAGATGGGATGGTCCTTGAGATGATTTCCAACCGCGGTATGAAGGTATGGCCTGGAGGACTAGCAGAGACCTTCACGGTTGATGTCAGCCGCTGCCGCTTCGCGTTACCGGAAGGCTCTGGTGGGTCCGTTGCCCACACTTCAATTATCGCACTACTGGATCGAGTTACCAAGGCGGGGCTTGAATTCGTAAAGCTCGAAGGTCTTTACAATTTTGATGGCAAGCCTGGATTCTCGCGAGGACAAGGTCAGTAGTCTGATGCGGTTTGCATTGGACTCATTGACGAGCGTCGCTTGATCGTAGCATAACAAGGTCTGGCATCAGTGATGGTGCCGGACCTTTTTTATCTTGCATCTCTCAGCGATCGTTTGCGTGCTACGGCGGCTAAGTGCAGTTTGCCATAGTAATTGAGTCGGGGCAGTCAACCGTGGAGAGATCCACAACGATAGTTAGGGAAGAACTTCCACGACTCGAAAGCCTTGATTGCCCACGATGGTAGTTGGAGTAAGATAGCCGCGGTGGGATGATCGGGCAAATGCTTCTAGATCCATATAGCACCCACCTCTCACCGCCCGCATTTCACCAGCCGGCGGTCCTTCCGGAAAAAGATTTGCATCCTGCTGGTAGGCTGTTTCCGAATACCAGTCCAAGCACCATTCGCGAACGTTGCCCTGCATATCATACAAACCCCAGGCGTTAGGCTTTAAGGTGCCGACAGGTCTCGGTGAGAGTTGGTCGCCGACCGATTTAAACCACCAGACATATTCATCCTTCTGGCTCAGTGGAAATGAATGGCTCCCCTCCTCACCGGCGCGGCAACAAAACTCCCATTCAATTTCCGTCGGAAGCCGATAATTCTTACCATCATGTTGACTGAGCCAGTTGCAGAATGCTACGGCATCGCTGTAGCTGACCATTGTGACAGGGAAGTTATCATTCACGGTGTAGCCTGGAGAGGACCAGATAAATTGGGGATCCCGTTTGCCATAGCTACTTCTTCGATTGGGTAACCATCCTCCTTCGCCTGATTTCTCAGCATCGCTCTTATATCCTGTAGCCGTAACGAATTGTTGGAATTGTGCAATCGTTATTTCGTGCGCACTGATTCTGAAGGGTTTTTTGATATCGATGGATCGTTGGGGCAGCTCATTGAGTCGGTTTTGCGAATCTTCCGGTATTCCACCCATCGTGTATTTTCCCACCGGAATATCAACCATTTTTAGATCGAGTGAAATTGGTGTCGCAGAGGAGGACTCGTCTGCGACATTTCGCTGTACCGATATCGGATCTGGCATTGAATTTACTAGAACCAAGTACCACGTTATTACTCCAAGCGTTAGGAGAGCCACTCCAGAGACGATGGTTCGCGTGAGGATTGATTTTCGAACTGCCTCTCCGGCAACGTGATTAGATGTTTGCATGTTCTCTACTTGCTGGATGACATCCGTAATTGCAAAAGGACGATCCTCGGGACGAGGTTGAGTCATCAACAGAGATAGAGAGCGAAGTTGTTCGCGTAAATCTAACTCCTTGGCATCGCATGTCGTTGGTAAATGACTTAGGAGAAACCTAAGAACACAACCCAAGGAATAGATATCGCAGCGTTGATCTATAGCTGCGCCAAGCAGAGATTGCTCCGGAGCCATATAGCCGATGGTTCCTGCTTGTGTTGATTCGATCCAATCGGAATCGGAGGGAACTGCCAATCCATAGTCGATCAGCTTGATAGCTCCATCCCTTAGTTTCATGATATTGGCAGGATGAATATCGCGATGAATAAAACCTCGGTGGTGTAGTTGTTTAATTCCATGACATACGGCTAAGAGGGAATTGAGAACCTCAGAGCAACAGGTGAACTTTCCTTCCTTCGCAAGAGATCTTATTGAATCACCGTCGAGTAGTTCTTGTGCGAGGAAAACAAATCCATCCTGTTCCCAGGCATCGTAAGCTCGCACCAAATTAGGATGGTCAAGTTGTCCGGCGGTCTCGATTTCACGCAGAAAGTGAGCTTGAGCAATAGGATCGTTTTGGCGGGTCGATCTCATCACCTTTAGGGCGACCGGTCGTTTGAGGTTTTTATGGTGAGCCTTGTAGACTTCCCCCATTCCACCGTATCCCAGGAGACTTTCTACCACATACTGTCGAAGGTTACATGGGAGAGACAATACCGGTTCAAATTGCGAATCACGTTTATTTTGTAATACAGTTAGCCAGTTAGAAACGACTTGCACCATCGGGGCGTCTGCGTCGATGGATTGACGGGCTCTCTCCATATGGGCCGCAGAGATGCGAGTGAGTGGGACGCAAGTGATAGAAGATCGATCTTCGAGCTGTTCCAGTCGAAATTGACAGGAAGTACATTGTTCTAAGTGATTGCAAAGCGATTCAAATAATTCCTCGGGCAACGAACCTGAGTTCCACCGAGCGAGCAGTTCTGGTTCCGGGCAGAGGTTGCTTTCGGCCATCAATCTTGCACCCACGTGAAAAAGTCGTCCAGAGAACTCCTGTCTAATCTATCGTTGAGGTGTTACACGCCGTCGCTTGTAGGCGGATCAGTTGCTTGATCGAGGTCTTCTAACATCAAGATTCTGAGACGATGCAGAACGCGCTGTTTGGCTACTCGAACCGCCGCACTGCTGACATCGAATTGTCTAGCGATTTCTGCAGTTGGTAGTTGCTCAACGGTGCTCAGCCAGAACATCTGCCATGTTTTTTCGGTCGTTGATCTGCGGACGAGTTCCATTGCGCGAGCTCGTATTTCCTCAATTACTTTTTGTTCTTCTTCAAGTGTTTCAGGACTTTTCTGTTGCGGAGTAGGGATACTACCTAGCTGCTGGGGAGATGTAGGTATTTCGATAGGTTTGATGCGAAAGTAATCGGCAATGCGACGTTCGACAATCGTGCGCAACCATCCACGGAATTTTCCTTTGATCGAGTCGCGTTGAAAGTTCTCGATGCTACTGCAAATGGATTGTAGGCTATCCTGAAGGATATCGTCCGAAGCTGATGCCGGTACTCCTTTCTGCCGAATCCAATATTTGAGTAGTGGTGCATAAACGAGTACGAAGTTCGTCCAGCGCTCTTGGGAAAATGTCTTAAGGCCCAAGATTAGACTTGAACGAGTCAACAATTCGTCGGCATCCTGCGAAGAAATGTTGAATGCACCGGACCTCATAATGCTCGCCCTAAACAGTACCGCCTCACACCACTAGAACAACCGATTGGAGATTAATAACAATTTGCCATTGCGGGCTGTCTAACATCGATTCAGCAAATGTTATCAAGCACCGTAATGGAGAGTCAATTATAACAAGTGAGAAGCCACTTTGAAGAAACCCTATCAGGAGATCCATCTATGAACTTTTCTTGGTCTTCCCTAATCGTGGGGCATTAAGGCATGGAAAGAAATTCGTTGTTGAAGACGGTTTTGTCATCTAGGCGACTGCGCCATGCTGGGTAACGTGCGAGACTTGGGCGTTACGTTTTGAGCACTAGTTGACAGATGACTGGCTTCATGATGCTATGCCAGGAGTCTGTTGCAGGTCAAATTCGCTGAAGCCTTCCAATAATTTCTCAACTCACTTCGATAATTTCACCAATCCGAGCACTCGGAAAGTTATTTATCTGCTGATCAACATATTCGTCATAGTAATCTGTGCTGTGATTTGCGGTGCTTAGGATTCTTGGCCATTGCTAATTTTGGAAGAAAGAAGAGAGCGAGGCGAAGATGGCTCAATCGCAATCGTATCCGGCAGAAAAAAGTCATCGACCCTATTGATCAAGTTAAGAAGATGTTTGATTCGATGCTGGGGAGCACCTAGGAGATGTGAAGTTAGGTTCTAATTACGAGTTGCTTGATCGGTTAAGGTCCCGGATGGAAAGTGCTCCCCAAGAGGAGTTGGGGTGTCTCTGCGATTTGGTTACGGAATTGGATGGAAAATGCTTGACGATTCGTCATGCTAGACTTCAAATCGAGTCGACAGTAGCGATGTAAATAAAGCTGCGCGCTGCAAATTATCGCACTGCGGTGTATACTATCGAACAAATTACGGGCTATCGAATTATTACCGGTGCTCGGAGTGGATTGTTCTTGCCTTTGCAAGTCGATGATTCGCTACTTTGAGGGGCATACTATGCGTGATTGTTTTCAATACTTCGCTTTTGTCTTAGTTATGTTCGTCTGCCGTCCTGGTTGGAGCCAGTCAGTAAACCTGGCAGAGGATACCGAGAAGGAACTGGCTTGGGTCACGCCGATGATCAAAGCTTCGAAGGTGACGTTTCTCACCTACGATAGTGAGGTGATCAAAACGAAATATAGTTTCCACATCTATCAGCCTGCCGCCTATGATCGTTTGCC
>JBEGUT010000049.1:0-12652 GCA_041178745.1 Planctomycetota bacterium
CCTGCAAATACCAATTCTCCAAGCCAAAACACCTCAGCGGAGATCGCAACTCAACCAACCACCGGTGGGTGGACGTTAGAAGCCCTGGAACAGCTCGCATTGCAAAACCATCCCGCCATCGCCCAGCAGACAGCGTTAATTGCCGCTGCACAGGGAAACTGGCAACAGGTTGGCTTGCAGGCAAACCCGTTGGTCGGTTACGAGGGTCAGCAGTTGGGGAGTCGAGGCCTAGCCGAGCAGGACGGGATCTCTATAGGACAGGAATTTATTCGACCCGGTAAGCTACGCTTGAATCGTGAAATCGCCTCTGCGGAAATCCAAAAAGCACGACAGGATTTGGCTGTAATTCAGCAGCGGATACGCACCGATATTCGCATTGCGTATTTTGATCTATTGATTGCTCAACATCGCATTCAGATTGCCACGCAACTTCAGGAAATAGCGAATCAAAGTACTCAGGCTGCAAACCAACTACTAGAAGCCAAAGAGGTGGGGCGCGCCGACGTTTTGCAAGCGACGATCGAATCTGAAAATGCACAGATTGTATTGCAAAACGCAAGAAATCGCGCGATTGCCTCTTGGCAAGCATTGGCAAGCCTTACAGGTCTACCAGCCTATCAACCAGAAACGGTACTCGGAACTTACGATTTCGATCCCGCAACCTTCGATTTCGAAACTGTGTTATCACAGTTACGCTCAACGAGTCCTGAGATAAGTGCGGTTGTTGCCGAGATCGAGACGGCTCAGCGAACTTTGGCCAGGGAACGTTTTGAACCTCGCCCCAACGTGTCGGTCAATGGACTTGTAAACTATCGTGACAACGGCATTGGCGGCGGATCTGATGGTGGAGTTGCCGTCGCTTTGCCACTTCCGCTGTGGAACAAGAACCAGGGAAGAATCCGTGAAGCGTTTTACCAGCTTCAGGCTTCTCAGCACGCATTGACGAAGCTCGAAAGAGATTTGCAGAATCGCTTAGCGCCGGCATTCGAGCGTTATGCAAATTCGAAGAATCAATTCCAACGTTATCGCGAGAGCATCATTCCTTCTGCGGCTGAATCGCTTGAATTGAACAAACGCGCCTACACAGCAGGGGAAGTTGGATTTGTTGTGTACTTAACCGCTCAGCGTACGTACTTCCAAACGAGCCTCAACTATCTTGACTCAGTCAGAGAACTACGCGTTGCTGAAAGTGAAATAGAAGGCTTGCTGCTACAAGGCAGCCTTCAAAAATAACCGCTCGCTGTTAGCCTACACCAATTCAGCAATCGGTTCGCGGCGATCAACTAAGTATTGAGGTCGACCGCTATGATCCGCGATAGTCGCACGGCTGACATCAATACCTACCTGACGATAGAGGGTCGCAAAGACATCTTGATAATGAATCGGTCTGTCTTGGGGTACCTCGCCGAGACGATTCGTTGAACCGATGACCTGTCCGGTTCTCATACCGCCTCCAGCCAGCAAGCAGCAAGAAGCTTGAGGCCAATGATCTCTTCCGGCGTCTTTGTTGATTCTTGGAGTTCGACCAAATTCACCCCATGCAACCACGCTAACATCATCAGCCAGTCCGCGCTGATGCAAGTCAGATACCAGCGCTGTAATCGCTTGATCGAACATCGCAAGCTGAGTCGGTAAACGGGCGAAGTTCGAATGGTGCCTATCCCAACTTCCAAACGACAAAGTAACGCAACGTACTCCAGCTTCCACAAGTCGACGTGCTATAAGAAATTGATCCATCCAATGCGGACCGGCGTCTTCGCCGAAAGCTGGTGCCGAGCTTCCGCGACCATAAAGTTCGCGTGTAGCTGCATCTTCTTTTTCGACATCTAAAGCTTCAACCAACTTACTTGACGTAAGCACATCGAATGCTTTTTGGGAGTAGGAATCGTAGGCCTTCATATCGGCACTGGCATCTTGCCAGCTACGAAATCGATCGAAGCTATCCAAAAGCGAACGCCGATCTCGCAATTGATCGAGTGTGACTCCCTGCAAACGCATGTTGGCCATCCCCTCTCCATCGGGCTGAAAAGGCGCATGAGCGGCACCAAGAAAACCCGGATAGCCTGGATTCGAATACGGAGCGTGTTTTGTTTTGATAGTCAAACCGACAAAGGGTGGCACGGCGCGATCAACAGGCCCAAGCATTTTTGACATGGCAGAACCGAGACTTGGGTGATTGTCCTGGCGACCTCTAGCACCCATCGGATAACCGCTCATACACATGTCCGATGCATGTTGATCAGGAGATCCATACAGAGACCTGATGATTGCGAACTTATCCATCATCCCCGCTATCTTTGGAAGATGTTCGCAAATTTGAATTCCAGATACATTGGTGGAGATGGGCAGGAAGGAGCCTCGAATCTCCGCAGGTGCTTCCATCTTGAGATCGTACATATCTTGATGAGAAGGTCCACCTGGCAAATAGACCATGATGATCGCTTTATGGCTCAAAACTTTACCGCTTGAGTTATTAACGCCGGGTATTGCTGAGTTTTCTGACGCTCGCAAAATCTGTGGCATAGATAACCCGCCAAGACCTAAAGCTCCAATGCGCAAAAAATGTCGGCGATTGTGTGAATCACAGAAAGAATTACAGGCTCGTCCAACAATCTCTAACATCATGCGGCCTCCGTTACTGCTGGATGTGTCAACCCGTGTAGATCCTTAACGAGCACGACGAAAGAGCGACAACGTCCAGTGGCAGTGATACCAATGGTTTGGAAACCAATTGGCTAAAGTGGGGTAGGTTCAGGTAGGGAACTGACCTTCAAAATCTAAGGTTAGTTTACTCTCTATGGTATCGACAGCCAAGCCACGAGACCTTGCGATCATTAAAGCAGATCCGATACCGATCTCGATATGCTAAACAAGTCTTTCGACCGACCGTTAAGCATGACTTTCTTAAACGCTTGTTTTACGCTGTCACATGTAGTGTAAAGGTGAAAATTTGCAGGTAATTCGGAAGCTTTCGATTACGACATTGATAGGGAAAGTTTCGACACTCCGCCATTTCGGTGGGGTTGGCTGGAAACCTTATTACTAATCTTTCGAAACGAAAACGACTATCTTTTCGTACACGTCAGCCCCCAGGTAATCTCGACAAGTCAATTTGAAACCTTACGACCTTACGGCCAGCCTTCGTTCTTCATAGTTCTCTCGACAGAACGCCCAAAACCCGCGGGATTAGCCTTGATTTTGATTGAGGCTATCCGCATTACCAAATTAGACTTGTGCTATTGCCGCAGCATTGACGAGCAACACTGATTACAGGCAACTTGGATTCATAGCTATGAAAACCAGCAAGATTATTTCTGTCGCCCACCGTCTTTCAAAACCTTACAAGGTCACCGGTGAGAAGAAGTTCCGCTTGAAAGATGTTGATCCAGCCGACACGGGAGATCTCACCGATGCAGATCGTCCCAGAGCAAAGGAAGCATTGGCAACCGGAATCGAGGCGCTCTCGGAACTCCAGGACATGCTCTACGCTCAGGACCGCTGGGCCGTTTTGTTAATCTTTCAAGCGATGGATGCCGCGGGTAAAGATGGTGCGATTAAGCATGTGATGTCAGGCGTCAACCCGCAGGGTTGCCAAGTCTTTTCTTTCAAAGTACCTACCAGCGAAGATCTCGATCACGATTACCTTTGGCGATGTATCAAATGCCTACCTGAGCGCGGACGCATCGGCATTTTCAATCGCAGTTACTATGAAGAGACACTGGTCGTTCGAGTGCACCGGGAATATTTAGAGAAGCAAAGGTTGCCTCCTAGCCTCATCACTAAAAACATCTGGAAGGAACGTCACGAGGACATACGGAACTTTGAACAGTACTTAACTCGTAACGGTGTTGTAATCCGCAAGTTCTTTTTGCATGTTTCCAAGGATGAGCAAAAAAAGAGATTCATGGAACGACTGGATCAACCAGAAAAGAACTGGAAGTTTTCCGTCAATGACATCCACGAACGGGGACACTGGGATGAATACATGGACGCTTATGAAGACATGATTCGTCACACTGCGACGCCAGAATGTCCCTGGTATGTTGTGCCAGCGGACAACAAATGGTACACCCGCGCGATCATTGCTGCGGCGGTGATCGATGCTTTAGGTGGACTTGATCTTCACTACCCGAAAGTAAGCACCCAAATGCAAGCCGAGCTTCGAGAAGCAAAAGCTAAATTGCTCGCAGAAGATTAATTACCACCTACTGGCGCAGAGACTCTTTGGAGTTGAAGTTCGTAAAACCACAGATCGTCGTTTGGAATATCAAGCTCCAAGCGAGGTAATTCCCCCTTAGCATTTGCAACAAAATGAGCGGTGCCTTCGTCGAACCAGGCGAATTGCTTACGCCACCGAACCACAAATGTGTCGTAGTGCAGTGGGCTTAGATCTGCAACCATATCAGGACTGGGAAGCAATTTGAGGATCAGTTTGTCGTTCTCTAAAACCACTTCAACATCGCCGTACATCGGACAACTAAATCGACCTGTGTAGTCTTTCAGCGGATGCGATGGCACGGCGTTCTCAATCACCGGCTGAATCGCTTTATCGATACGCTCACGAAATGCGGCTCTCGATTTTTTAAATTGTTCAAGACCTTCATCAAACCAAGGTCTCGAATCGCCACCTAAAAATGTATCGACGATGTGATACGTAATCGCATCCGAAATCCCTGTCATACTATTGGTCAGCACAACGATACCGAGTTGTTTTTCGGGTATCAGCATCGTTTGTGAATACATTCCATCATAAGCTCCACCATGCGAGATCAATTTGCAGCCTTTGTAATCCGCAAGCGACCAACCGAGGCCGTAGGCGCGGAAGTGTGTGGTGGGAAAACGCTGCGAGTATCGTGGACTGACTCGCAGAGCCATCTGTGACTCCCACATCTCTAACGCGGATGTTTCGCTGAAGAGTCGCTTATTTTCTGGCAAGGCTCCCTTCGATAACTGCACCATGAGCCAGCGACTCATATCGTCAGCACTGGAAATGACTCCGCCCGCTGCACCCATGCTATCCCAGTTCATCCAGGCGATCGGCTCGGAACGATCTAGATAGGACTTATGTGGCGTAGCGTAATTCCCCTGCGAAACTAAATCGCGAACCGACACAACACTTCGATGCATTTCTAGAGGCTTAAGAATCCTCTGTGAAACAAAATCGTGCCAAGACTGACTGCTTACAACTCGCACCACCTCGCCCGCCGCAAGAAACATCAAGTTTGAATAACCGAAATGGGCGCGAAAGGGGCCTTCTGTTGGAAGATATTTAGCTCTTCTCAATATCTCTTCAGGAGAATATCCGGTGCCATACCACAGCAAGTCTCCACTAAAGGTGCCGAGACTACTTCGATGACAAAGCAGATCGCGGATTCTTAAGTCCTGTGTTGCCAGTGGATCGTGAAGCTCTAGCCAAGGAAGAAAATTACGAACTTTGTCATCCCAATTGATCTTTCCTTCATCGACGAGAATCGCCAAGGCTGCAGCAGTGAAGGCTTTACTATTGGAGGCGATCGCAAAAAGCGTGTGGCGATCTACTGGGTCAGATTGTCCAACCGTCTTCACGCCATAACCTTTGCTCAGCAATAGCTTGCCATCTTTGACCACGGCAACGGCCAAGCCAGGAACCTGCCACTGCGAGCGCGCAGCCTCAATGGCCGAATCAATAGCGACGATCTCTGCAACATCTTGATCAATCCATTGATTGAAGCTGGTGGAATCGCCGACATCTGCCTGAGAATTGACGGCAACATTTGCTGTAGCAATTCCCTTGACAACCTTTTCCTGGGAATAGACATTCTTCAGAAAGATACCGTGACTACACCCAATGAAGATGACCAAGGACGAGGTAAGCGTTGGGTGAATTCTCATAGATGATGCTCAGGTAGATTAAGTTACTTCTTTTTTTTAGCTTTCTGTCCGACAGCAACAGGATCTGATTCGAACAACCACCAGCGTGGCTTCCAAACTCCATGCATCAAGCCGAATCTCGCCTTAGCCACCTCGGTGATTACTTGTGCGATCTTTTCAGGCGAATCACTAACCAGAAAACGATCGATGTCATCTTGATCAATCGTTTTTCCACCTACCATTTTATCCTGCAAAAAGTCCAGAAGTGGTTGCCAGTAATCAACTCCGGAAAGAACGATCGGAAACTCTTCGACCTTCCCCGTTTGCACCAGGGTCGCTATTTCAAACAATTCGTCCATCGTTCCAAAGCCGCCAGGCATCGCGACGAAGGCATAGGAATACTTCGCCAACATCAATTTGCGGATGAAGAAATATCGAAACTCCACAAACGTATCAAGGTAGGGATTGGGTTCCTGCTCCATCGGCAGCACGATATTGCAACCGACGCTACGGCCATTCACATCTTTCGCGCCCCGATTGGCCGCTTCCATAATACCTGGTCCACCACCTGTCATAATGGTAAAACCGGCTTTGGCTAATTCAGCTCCAACCTTCCGAGCCAACTGATAGTAGGGATGATCTTCCTTGTATCTAGCTGAGCCGAATATCGTGACACACGGCCCGACGAAGTGCAGTTTTCGGAAACCATAGACGATCTCGCTGAAGATGCGCAGCAATCTAAAGAACTCCTTCGTTCTAGATTGCGGACCTTCCAGTAGCCTTCGGTCTGCGATCTGCCTAGGCCCCAAATGGTGAGAGGCTGGAGATGAGAATTTGTTGGGATCAATGGGGACATTCATACTCTGCCTCGACAATTCAGCTTGGAGTCCACTCCGCTGGATAAGCTCGCGGGAAAAAATTATCAACTCGATTAGTACGACATCTCGACAACCGTAAGTTCTATGTCTACAAGGGCTTTTGCATTAATTCTTTCCCGAATATGGACATAATCCGCATCAGTATAAACTCATCTCAGTTGACTAATGGGGGCCACTGATTGGGAATCAATCGATTTAAAACTAGGGATAGGAAACGACGATCGACAAATCAACCGAATCACCCTCTGGTTTATCACTGCGAGGCAACCCCTCGAATTAATGGATTTCTTTTACGAAAACATGAATTAACGGTGAAACCGTGGAGCTTGTCGATACCTGGGATTATGAATTACCCCCGTAAAACCTACCTTTTAAACCTCTTTCTGGCGTAACGATCTAACCGTTACTTTTAGCAATACCCCGAAAGCGGACTGCATTTAGCGATTCCAAGGTACGTTGATGAGTTAATGATTCGTTTGGATGGGTGTTTATCGATGTTTATCAGCAACCCGAAGAAATTGACATAAAGCTTGCTCTGCTAACAACTTGCTATATGGGACAATGCTAGGGAACGAATAATTTGCGACACCCCGGAATTACGTTGAAGGTTGGGGTCAATTCAGCTACATTTGAAGATGGTCTTGGGCCGAAAAATAGTATCGGTGCTTGATAACCCCCTGATCACCAACCCCCACCACCTTTCCCCACCCCATTGCTTTGCGAGAACCTGCCATGTGCCATCGAAATCCGATGATTATGCGCAAGTCTGTTCTCAGTGGGTTGTTGCGTGCAAAGCGATTGACGCTAGCCCTTCTGTTTTTTACGGCTAGCTCGTTCATCACTCTTTCACCACAGTTGATGGCTGAGGCGGTCCAACGGGAGACCTTCGAATTAGACATCGAACCGATCCTTACGGCCAACGGCTGCAACTCCGGGCCGTGCCATGGCAAGTCGGGCGGGCAAAACGGTTTCGCTCTTTCGCTGTTCGGTTTCGATCCCGATTTTGACTACCAAGCCATCGTCAATGCGAGTCGTGGTAGAAGAATTTTTGCCGCATCTCCGGACAACAGCTTACTGTTGCTGAAAGGAACCGCGCTAGTCCCTCACGGTGGCGGCAAGAAGCTCGAAAAAGAATCTGAAGATTACCGCAAACTGATTCGCTGGATCGAAAACGGTTTTCCGCGTTCGACAACAGAGGATCGCAAGTTGCAAAAGATCTCAATCGAGCCGCAACCACATTCGCTGGCGGCAGAAGCAACCGAGAACTTGCATGTGATCGCACACTACTCCGATGGTTCAACACGCGAAGTCACCGGCAACTGCTCGTTTCAATCTAACGAGCCGGCGATCGTCTCGGTCAGCAAGGAAGGGGAGTTACGAGCGGGCAAGTTGCCTGGCGAAGCAACCATCATGGCGCGTTACATGGGAACCATCGCGACTTGGAGCACAGCGATACCTAGAGCTGAACAAGTTTCACCGGAAACCTATGCCGCACTTCCAGTTAATAACTTTATCGACACCGCTGTGTGGAACAAACTCAAGCAACTCAATATCCTTCCGAGTGAGCCGGTGGGAGATGCAACGTTTCAGCGGCGTATTTATCTCGATGTAATCGGCCGATTGCCGACTGCGGCGGAGGCTAAACAGTTCCTTGATGACACAACACCTAACAAGCGTCTGGTTTTGATCGATCAGCTATTGGAACGACCCGAGTATGCAGATTACTGGGCCAACAAGTGGGCCGACTTACTTAGACCTAACCCTTATCGAGTCGGTATCAAAGCTACGTTGTCTTTGGATAGTTGGTTGCGCGACGTTTTCCGTGATAACCTTCCCTACGATGAGTTTGCCAAGCGATTAATTACAGCTCGTGGAAGCACCTGGCGCAATGGCGCCGTCACCGTCTTTCGTGATCGGCGCTCACCCGATGAAATCGTGACGATGATGAGCCAACTCTTTTTGGGTATCCGACTCGACTGTGCCAAATGCCACCAGCATCCCTTTGAAGTCTATGGTCAGAAAGATTTCTATTCGTTGGCAGCGTATTTTTCGCGAGTCGGTTACAAGGGAACGGGGCTTTCTCCACCGATTTCAGGCGGCGAAGAAATTGTGACTGTTGCAGCGCGAGGCGAAGTACGACATCCGCGAACGGGCGAACAACTTGCCCCCGCTCCTTTGTTCGGAAATGCTGTCCCGATCCAGGAAGATATGGATCCTCGCATTGCCTTCGTCGAGTGGCTCACATCGCCTGACAATGCTTACTTCCATCAAGTTGCCGTGAATCGTATTTGGGCGGATCTGTTTGGTGTCGGTATCGTCGATCCGGTCGACGATCTGCGAGCCACCAATCCCCCGAGCAATCCCGAATTACTCAATGCACTGGCTAATCAATTTCGACAAGATGGACTTAATCAAAAGAAATTGCTTCGTTGGATTTTATCGTCGCATGTTTATTCCCTCTCGTCGCTACCCAATTCAACCAATGCGGGCGATAACAGAAATTTTTCAAGACACTATCGTCAAAGACTTCGCGCTGAAGTACTTGCGGATGCAATTTGCGATATCACGGAAGTACCGACACATTTCCAGGGTATGCCAGAAGATGGTCGAGCGATGGCGATTTGGACCCATCGCACTGAATCGGATTTCCTCGATGCCTTCAGCCGCCCTGACCCCAATCAAGATCCACCCTGCGAACGAATGGTCGAAGCAACTGTAGTTCAGGCGCTGCATTTGATGAATGCAAACAAACTGCAGGAGAAACTTTCCAGCGATTCAGGGCGTGCCGCTCGATTGGCGGCGGCGATGGAATTGACTCCGGAAAATCTGATCGACGAAATCTATCTTTCCATTTACAGTCGCCTGCCGACAGCTGAAGAGAAGATGACAATCCTGCCCGAGTTTTCCGTAGTGGATCGTTCGAGGCGGCAAGTTGTAGAAGACCTGATGTGGTCGCTGATCAATACTCCCGAATTCATTTACAAGGATTGATGAGGTGCTGTCATGATGCGACAAGAACCAGTTTGGTTGAGCATGCCAATGCAACGCCGCTCTTGCTTACAACTCGGCATCGGCGGATTGCTTGGTGGCAGCTTCTTCGATCTGTTTCGATTGACGCGAATGGCCTCGGCTAGTGAATCATCAAACGCAGATTCAGCGCCCAACAAGCGGCCGTCCAGTTGCATCTTGATTTGGATGGATGGTGGTCCGACGCATTTCGAGACCTTTGATCCCAAGCCTGAAGCACCAGCTGAAATTCGCGGTGAATTCAAACCGATCTCGACGAACGTGTCTGGGATCCAGATCTGCGAAATGATGCCTAAACTTGCGAATATCGCCCACAAGTATGCGATTGTACGTTCCGTTTGCCACAATCAAGGCAACCACGGCGCCGGCAATCATTACATGATGACCGGGGCACCACCACGAATCCCAGTTGGCTGCGGCGCGTTCGTCAGTTTTCATCCCAGTATGGGCTCTGTGGCTGCTTATGAAAGATCCGCTCCCCACGGCCTGCCTTCTTACTTCTCCATGCCTAGCATGTCGCGATCGGGAGGACCGAACTTTCTCGGAGCCAAGTACGCTCCGTTCGTCGTGGGTGACGATCCAAACGGCAAGAATTTCCGTGTTCGTGATTTAGCGATCCCTCGCGGAATTGAAGAGCCACGCTTTCAGTCGCGACGCAAGCTACGCTCGCTGTTAGACAAGTTGCCTCGTATTGAAGAACCATCGGCCGTCGATCCTGTCGCAGCAATCGATCAATACTATGAGCAAGGTTACCAACTTGTAACGACCCCTGAAGCTCAAAAAGCATTTGATATGCAAAGCGAATCCGAGGCAACTCGCGATGCTTATGGTCGTAATTCGTTCGGACAACGAGCGCTGCTAGCGCGTCGATTGATCGAAGCGGGTGTACCCTTTGTGACGCTCTACGATGGCGGATGGGATCATCACTCCGATCTCTTCGGCGCCCTTCGCACTCGCTTGCCTTCATGGGATCAAACCGTTGCAGCGTTGATCGACGACTTGGATCAACGAGGTCTACTCGAAACGACCATGGTGATCGCTCTGGGTGAGTTCGGTCGAACACCTAAAATCAGTACTCTGCCGGGACAAAGCAAACCAGGGCGAGATCACTGGGCCAGCGCCATGTCGATTCTTTTCGCCGGCGGTGGAACTCCCGGCGGACAAGTCATCGGTGCAACAGATCGACTCGGACATTCGGCCGTTGAACGCGTTCTCTCTCCTGAGAATTTTGTTTCTACGATCTATCGCAAACTGGGAATCGATCCTGCGAAACACTACTACACTCCTTCCGGCCGACCGACACAACTGGTCAGCGATCCAACGCCGATCCGAGAATTGATGGGCTAATTTGTGCGAATATTTTTTCATCCGAGAAATAGTCTGTTGTTATTCGCACAGTTCATTTTGTGCCTTACTATTTCAACGAACTTGCTGGGAGAGGCTCCTTCGCTAACTAGACTTTATCCAAGTGGTGGTAGTCTCGGTACAACGGTGAACGTTACAGCGTCAGGAAAATTCCCAACTTGGCCGGTTCAAATCGATTGCCATCCTACAGGCTTGGAGTGGAAGCCTGCGGCAGAGAATGGCAAGTTCGATGTAACGATTCCTTCGGATGCGAAGGAAGGAATTTATCTAGTGCGGTTTTATGATGCTGCAGGAAGCTCGTCCTGCAAGCGATTTATCGTCGATCACTGGCCACAACTTCAAGAAGTTGAACCTAACAACGTACTTAGCAAAGCCACAGCGATCCCAGCCATACCGCAGATCGTATACGGCGTATTGGAAAGAGGGGGTGATGTCGATGTCATCCGCTGCACTATCGCCGAAGGCCAGACTCTTGTCGCGACCCTTGATGCGAATCGAGTCTTGCGATCTCCACTCGACGCTATGCTTCAAGTCGTCGATGCTCAAGGCAACACTTTAGCTCAGAATATCGATACCCACGGCCTTGATCCTCAAGTTGTATTCAAACCTAAAAAAGCGGGTGATTACTTTCTCCGTATTATGGGCTTTCCTGAGAGTCCCGACAGCACCATCAGCTTTGTAGGAAACGAGAATTGCCAATATCGTTTAACGCTTTCGGTAGGACCTCATCTCGAAGGCTCTTTGCCCTTAGCGGTCCAAGCTGGACAAGCAACAACACTACAGGGAAAAGGTTGGAATCTCCCGACCGACCCCATTCAGTGGTCTGTTACGCCCGCAACCGAACTGCGCGAGATCTTACTTAGCCATCCAACAGCAACAGGGCACTTGATGCTTCCGGTGGTACCTCATCTATCCACTCTCGAGCCATCAACCGCCGATACGCCACCTTTTGCACTTCCGTGCACTATCAGCGGAAATATTTCCAAACCTCGAGAGAAAGACACTCTTAGATTTACCGCACCAGCTGAAAAGACCTGGCGTTTCACTGTCGAGAGCAAATCGCTGGGCTATTCCTTGGATCCACTGGTCTGGATTCAAGACAGCGCTGGAAAGATTCTACAAAAGACTGACGATACAGGAGAAAATCGAGATCCACAGTTCAATTGGAAAGCACCGTTGGCTGGCGACTATCAACTGGTGATCCACGATACTGAGGAACAAGGAAGCGATCTGCATTTGTATCGCATCACCATCCAGGAGGTTGTTCCGCAGGTTACGATCAAGAGCGAAGCGGACCACATCGAAGGCAAGGTCGGCTCGCCTCTGGAAATAAAATTCTCCGTAGAGAGAAAAGATGGTTTTACTGAATCACTTCAAATCGAAATCGTTCCTAACTCTACTAATCCACTACCAGCCGACTGGATGGTGAGCAGCTCTACGTCCTCGAATGAAGGCGATGCAGCTAAGCAAGTCGTTTTGACGATTAACGCTACACAGCCGTTCTCAGGAAAACTGAACGTTCAGGCTCGCTC
>JBEGUT010000050.1:0-12643 GCA_041178745.1 Planctomycetota bacterium
TTGTGACAAATGGAGCGCCCACATTAACGGCGGAGTTAGATGCTCCAGCTGCTCCAGCCACAGCACCACTTGGCCTCGCATTCACGCCAGTTAGCAACACTCCTTCAATGCCTGAGTTGATCGGTATGACCAGTTTTGGATCTGCCTTCTTGTTGTCTTCAGATATCTTCTCTGAGGGCCAGATTTTTTGCGATGGACGTGCGGGTAATTCGATGGTGTCCACGTAGCTCTTGTTTTGCGGTTGTTTGGGCAGCTTGGTCTCCAGTGCGCTCATATCTAAGGCGGGACTGGTATTTGAATTTGCTGCCGCCGTCGGTCGACTGATCGGTGAATTGAGATCGATAGGCATCGGGGCATTGGGTGGGTAGTCGCTCATTCGACCCCCGCTCGTGGCGCCCTGCCCTGCTCCCCTCAAGCGCTTTTCTTCTTCGAATGCCTGTCGCAGCGCTTCGAGCTGCAGCGTCACGTCCTCCAGACCTTGATTACGTGGTGTTGTTGGAATTGAGCTGAAGCTGTAGGCCTCTCCTGGTTTCTTATTTTCAATTGCCGCCTTCTCGATGCGCTTCTCCTCGGCTGCAACTTCAGCTTTCACGTTTTTTTGGTGCTGCATGAAAATGACCAATGGCCCAGCAACAAGCAGCGCTCCGAAAATGACCTTCCACTTGGGGTCCATTTCCTTCCATTGGGTGATCTGTTGTTCGAACATCTCAATTCCCCTTTTTGGCTTCTTTGCGCGCCGAAACAATCACTTTTGCAGATTCGCCGCTGCGCAAAGTTGGCCGTGGAAATACAGAAATAGCCAGAACGAGGTCGCCGTCGAATTCCTCTTCCTTGATCACCGTTGGTTCGGGTCCCGGATTTGTGACGGTGTAAACGTACACATCGCCTTCGCGAGAGCTGAGTTTTTTATCAACCTCGACCAAGAGGCCGTTCATACCTATCGGTGGAATCTTGAGATCCACAAGTGAGTACCCCTGTGGGGATGCGCCCAATGCGACCGTTTCCATCAATGCTTGTGTTGAAGTTATGTACTCGCTGCTTTTTGCTTGCTTCGCTTGTTCGGCGGTTTGCTGCGCCACATCCTCAACGATGTAGGTTTGACTGACGATGTTTTTAGGAACCAGTTGTAGCGTGAGAACTGGGCCATTACCTGCTGCAGTTTCAATGAATAGAGGAGCTGGTGTTTTGGAGTTCCCGATGAAGCTAACGTAAATGTTGTTGCTCGATGCGCGTTTGTCGACCTTAAGGTCGTCACGCCCGATGATGGTTGGATTGGTGAAGGGCAGCTGTATGCGGTTCGGGTCCGTTGCGCTGACGTAGATGCTGATCGCGCCGCCATTGTTCATCTGAATTTTTCGGGCTCGGGTGAAATCCAAGGCGCTTGTTGCTTCGCCTTGAATTTTCATGACGCCGGGAAGATTGATTTCTTTTGCCTGGCTTTCACGGACTGCTGTTCCTGCGTTGACTTCCAGCGGGTTGTGCTCGGGCTTTGCTCTAGCCTTCGGTCCTTGCTGAACTTTTGCGGTAGGAATTCGACCGTCTTCAGTCGGTGCGTCAGCCCAAACGAAGTTCGTGCCAGCAGCCAAGACCATTACGGCCGCAGAAAACATGAGTTTGTTAGAAATCATTTTTTGTTTGCCTTCATCCACTCGGAGTTGCGCGCCTTGTCGCCTTTGTATGTCTTAACTTCGTCTACCCACAGACGGTAGTTTTCGATGTGCACTGAATACTCAAAGACGTAGTCTTCGGCTGTGTCCTTGGCGGCATTGACTGTGTGCTGTTCCCCAATGACGAAGTGCTTATTGAGTTCACCGTCGTACTCATAGCGCTTAAAAACGAAATAGCTGCTGCCCAGCTCTCTTTCGACTCTCATCTTTTCGACGCGCAAATCAATTTCAGAACTGAGGCGGGTATATGCGTTTGGGGAGAAATACAGTTGTAAAAATTTCTTTTGATACTCGGCGTTTGATGGATTGATTTGCCCGAGGTTTGTGGTGATTGCATTCAAGGTTGCCATCTGGGCACCTTTATCGAACGACTCGCGTTCGATGATTGAGTTCGCTGGCATCCCTGGGGTTTGAACGATCACGATTTCGCTCTGGGCTATAAGCTTGTAGGTCAAGCCAACCACTGCAATGGTCGTTGCCACCAGACCGATCAGCAGTCGCTGATTTTGAGTTTTGAGTTCTGCTACGGCAACATTGCGTGTATTGAGTTCCACCGCTTATTCCTTCTTTTCGAATTGACCGATGAGGCTGTTGATCTGTTCGGTTCTCCCTGGGTTGATCACCAGGCCATCGCCTTTAAAAACTGTTTTTTGACTCTTCAGGGCAGTTGAGTAACCTGCAATTCCTTTGCTGAACAGGAAGTTCCGGAATGCACCAGGCAGTGTCTTGCTTTGCCAATCGATGTACACACGATTCAGGAAGTACCCACTGATTGGGATTCCGAGATAACCGATGTTTCCCCAGCCCAAGGCTGAGCCACAGAAGATCCCAATGAATACGCTTGCCAAGACCGGCATCGCATCTTTCAATTCGGCCCCGAGGAATGCGACGTTTGCTCCGCCTTTTCTTGGGATCTTGAATGTCGTTTGTCTCGTCATTGCTTGACCTCCACGCAGGTCAAGTGATCCTTCCAGTTTTCATCTTCGGATTTGTCGAGCGTTGGTACGCAAATCTCAATGCCCTGCACTGTGACTTTTGGCCACTGATAGGTCTTCTTCTTTCGCACCACAGACACCGGTGAGATTTGCGTAATCAACTTCTTTTGCAGGAGGTCCCAAAGCGCCTCCTCTTCTTGCGCGCTGAAGTACGTGTACTCATCTCGCTCGACTCGTCCGAACAAAATTGCTGCGGTCTTTCTACGGGTAGAACTCTTGTCCCCATAGATGTATTGACCCGTCCCGTTGTCTATGGTGATCCAGCCAGATCTATGTGGGGTCTGAAGCTCGAAGTGGGCTTTCTCTGCGATTTCTTGGGTCTGAGACTGTGCAATCTGCGGTAGCAACAAAGAAGCGCAAAGGAGTATTGGTCCCGCCTTGATTGCTAACATAGTATTCATTTTCATGAGGCAACTTTACCACACAACTAAATAAATTTGTGTAGTTTTTAGTGGTCTGAGAATGAATTTGTATATATTTCTGAAGAGCGCTTGCGAATCTCTGGATGCGCAGATCCCTGGCTCATAAATTTCAATGCGTTGGCAATCGTCACATCACCACTCACGATGCTGAACTCAGATGGAGATGGATTGGCGCCCTTGGCCAAAACAAACGCTGGAACTTTCTTGACGTTGTACTGTTCGAACAATTTTGGATGAACTATCCAGCCGGGCGGATTCTTGCCGCAGCAGTTGGCGTTCACCTGTTGAACAAATTGCTGAGCGCCACCGAGGCTCTCTGACTTCGCATCGAATCCTCTGAGAACCATTGTCGATCTCGTCAGCGCAGCTTCACGGGCTATCTCGTAGAGAGTTGCCCTGGGCATGCTTGTGGATACGAAAGCAAGACCGTTCCAATGCTGTTGCTTGAAAGAGTCGGCAAGCGTTTGTGCGTTCATTTGCATTGATGCGCCGCATGCCAGGCCCATCAGAAAGACTTTGGATTTTTTCATCATCACTGGGGGTACGGCTGACAACAGTCTTTGCGTTGGAAAACGAAATACCCATAGTCTTTGTCATTGGGACGAGCTGCACCCTTCTCCTGCAAAACAAGCGGCCTCCCGATGGGCGTACACATGTTGTCAGGGAAAGGGAAAACACGATTCGTTTTGTACTGGCGTTTATCCATGATGAGCTGAGGAAACCCCATGGCTCCGCATGATTTGAGCGCATCCTTACCCGCTGGGCTCTGCTGTGCGCCCGCTGCGTGAAGCTTCGCGAATGTTCGTGCGAGCAATAAATGTGAAACTTGCTCTGGTGTAATTGCCGTGGCCACATTGCCCGTGAGCGGGTACATAGAGCCCCACGAGCCGGCAACCCAAAAAAGCGAGGCAAGCGGGAATGAAAATGTTGCCGCGATTGCATCTGGCATTTCTGCAGCAATTGATGCAATACCAGCGAACGGATATGCATAAGGGGTCAACATCAAGGACAAACTGTCATCGTTCCATGTCGGGTCAGCCCACGAGATGAAAGGCACATCGAACGATCTTGAGTCGAAACAAGGTGATGATGCAATCACACCTAACGCAGTCATCACCGGATTGATGTACTCATTCACGTGCATGAATGCAGCTTTTGAAGTTCCCTTGATTTGGGCGTTCGTGTTCTTCACTGCACCGTATTCGGATGCGTTGTAGGGTGGGCTGATGTCCACTCCGCCCAGCAATGGCATACATCCGGGTTTGTTCGTTGTGTCGACCATGTAGCGAGGCTCCCATAGAGACATGGGGGTGCCGATGGTAAGGTTGCTCGCGCAAGCGCAAATCGGAGAGCTGCCCACGCCTGTGTCGTAGTCTTCACCTGACACACCAAAATTCATCAGGCCTCCTGCAATTCCTATTGGAAACATGCAGTCGTAGCAGATATCGGTTATCAGATTTGGAAAACTTCCGTTGCATGCTTGCTGCGGCAACGCGGAGCAAGAAAGCAGCCCGAGCACAATGGCAGCGATGCATTGACTGGCTGTTCTCATTGGCGGATTCCATATTCAACAGAGAGTTGTTGCCCTCTTTGGGATAAAAGCGCAGGCACTGAACTCACATCGATGCCATACAAACGCTGCAGTGTGTTGATGATCATTTTTCGTTGATCAAAGTAAAACGGGATGGTTTTGCTGCCACGCCAAATTTCGTCCTGGTACTTGACCCGTAGATCAAACGGTGAGCCAGCTGTCAGCACTATCTTGAGGGGCTCGCGCCTGCCGCGAGCGATCGCGTAATCGACTTGTCTCTGATCTCGCCCGTCAATGAAGATCAGCCCGGACACCAGTGGTTGGATTTTGAGTGGCTCAACCGTTGTTCCTGCTCGCACCACGACGTTGTTCTTTTCGTCTCGCACATCCTTGGGAAATGTGAATTTGAGGTCCCTGAGCTCCGCCCTAAAGCTGTAGTTGCTTTTAATTCCCAGTGGCTGCGGATTTTTGATGGCGTCGACATTTTTGTCTCTGAAGCTTCGCCAAAACTTGTCGAGTTCTCCGCTCCTTTGTTTCTGTCGGACTTGATCTTTCATTTGCTCTCGTGCGTCGCGATCTGCATCGTAGACTTGGCCTTTCACACCAAGATCTTCTGAAAGACAGGCCATCTGTGTGAAGAGGGCAAAACCAACTGCGGCTATTTTTGCGGCGTATTTCATTGGTCGACGTTTCCGCGAGTTGTGCCTACGGTAGATGCAGCGCTCCCCAAGGTAGCCTTGCTCTGTTCCCTAGCAAGCCTTTGTGCGACCTTTGACGCATAGTTGGCCCTTAGGGTTTCGTTTGCAGGCTTACTTCCTGCGTTGTACGCGCCGACTGCTCGCCACGTGGGGCCGTGTGTCTTGATAAATTTCGCCAAAATCCACGCCCCCAAGTGCACGTTCAAGCACGGCTCCATGACCTCAGCAGGTGATAAGCCAATCGAGGCAAGATTTTCTGAGTTGATTTGCATGAGCCCATAGTCAGCGGTCCCGTTGCGGTTGAGGTTCACTGCCCTGGGGTTTAGGCCGCTTTCTTGCTGCGCAATGGCGACAAGCAATTTAGGATCAACTCCATATTTTTCGGCGGCTTTGTCGAAGCAAAAAGCTCTGACGGAAGCAGATGCAACCATCAGGGCCATTGACACCAGTGCAACAACCCCTCGTCTCATGAGGCATCGGGATTGTTAGATGCTAGGCGCACGATTAAGACCTTGAGCAACACTCTCAAGGTCAAAATACATTCACTCATCAACGCAAAGAAAATCACGCAGATACCAAGTGAAAGAAGAATTGGACCGATCGCTCCCATCTCTTCCGCGGAAAAGACCATAAATGCGCCTGTTCCCAGAAGGGATAGCATGGTTGCATGGAATGTCGTCCACTGTGAGTAAGCCGTGAGTGAATAAAGCGCCCTTACAAGGGCCTTGGTAATTCGGCTTCTCATTTGGAGCCTTTGCTTTTGGCGGCTGTATGTGCTGAGGTCGTCAACGCCTGAATTCTTTCGAGGCTGATTGCGCCAGGAACAACTGTCCCGTCTTCGAATATCAATGCAGGCGTTCCTTGCACCTTCAATTGATCGCCCAGTGCCAGATTTCTTTCGATAGGTGTTGGGCATGCTGCGCCTGTTGGCTTTTTCCCGAGCAGCAAGTAATCGCGCCATGCTTTGGCCTTATCTTTGCTGCACCAAATAGATTCCGAAATTGATTTTGCGTTCGGGTGGAGAGTCACAAGCGGGTAAGGAAAAATAAAGACTTTTACGTCTTCAAGCTGCGCGAGTGACTTCTCCAATTGCTGGCAATAAGGGCAATCTGGGTCACTGAATACGAAAAGCTTTTTTTCGCCTGAACCGAATGTAATTGCATCGGAGACTGGCAATGCTGTTGGATCTACCTTCGGTTTGTGTGCCGCTTTGATTGTTTCAGTCAGCGAAGTTTGTGTTTTCAGATCCATGACGTCGCCATTGATCATGATCGACAGATCGTCACGCACAAAAAGAACTTCGCCGCCACGAATAACCGAATGGAATCCTGGGAATGCTGGCTCAACGATTGCCCCGCGCGGTGAAGGGAAGCGTTCATACAGATCATCTTTGACTCCAGCATTCGCTGGAAAGATCACTGCAATGGCCAGTGTTGCTGCTGTTAATTTATGGAGCATCGTTGTTACTTTCCTATTGATGAACAGCGCTCTTGTTGAGGCGGATGGTTAGCTCACCAACCGGTGTGTTGTGTCGATGTAAAAACGTCACCAGTGAATTTAAATTCGACCACTTTCGCTGGTGTTGATTGGGCGTTGTAATGACTCGAATACTTGGATCGTTCCTGAGTCGCAAGAAAAGCCCGAACCCACTGGTTGACTCTTGAACATAAACAGCGTCTACCGCGTTTGCTGCGCAAGCTGCGTTGAATTCGCTTGTTGACAGGTTTAGTGGACGTGCAAAGGTCGATGGCGTGTTTTTGAGCAAACTTCCAAGTGCTCCGCCAATTGCGCTATTCCTTCTCGTTAGCACCGCAGTCATTTTTAGCCCCAGTAGTTGTTCAAAATGATTAGCGTCAAAGTGATGTCGAGAAGCACAAAGACAGCCACAACCGGAAGGTCGAAAACACTGCCTTTGGGCAACTTCTGCCATTGCTTGTAGAGCATCCAGACTGCACCGACCGAAAGAATTTTCATAAGGACCACAGCAGGCATCAAGCCTGTTAAAGATCCAATTGCGACGATTGCCTTGTTCATTTCGCCGCGCGTTGAAATTTGGGCAAGCGTGCTGTGGAGATCCAGGGCCTGTAGTGCAAGCTGGACCAAAAACAATGGCTTCACAAATGCAGCTATGCCGTGTATTCGTTGAAAAGTGCTCTTTTTCATTTCATTACTAGCTAATTTCGTTTAGCTATTAGAATAGCATGAAATGATAATTAGGTATACATTTTTCCTGTTTATGCGTTATTAGATTCCTCATTGGAGGATGGGCAATGCGGTCATTCCGAAGTCTTTTTTGCATGATGTTGGCGCTTTTTGCATTGATTTGTGCCCAAACCACGTATGACGGAAAAAGTGTTCTAAGCGTCGGTTTCACCGAAGTCGTGTTCGAGTCTGGGGTGGCGCAGAGGGCCGCACCAGTGAGAACGATTTGCCCCCTGCTTACTGAAAGTCACGTATGACCACCTATCTCTTCAATCACACGTCCATTGACTCTGAAGCTGAAAACTTGCAAGAAATCCTTGAGCGTGCATATGCGGCCAAGTTGAGGCCTTTATGTGGCTGCCGTGCTCCAGGAGTGCCCATGTACGTCAGCAAAATTGCTGGGCTTTTCCACATCAAACGCATGCCCGAAACAGGACCCGAACATCACGTTGCTTGCATCTCTTACGACCCTCCACCTGAGCTTAGTGGCTTGGGTGAAGTTATGGGCTCAGCCATCAAAGAGGATGTGGAATCTGGAATGACGTCCCTTAGGTTCGACTTTGCGTTGACAAAGACATCGGGCCGAACTGCGCCCACTCCATCTGACATGGAGCATGACAGCGTAAAAACTGACAGCACTAAATTAACGATCCGCGCCCTACTCCACTATCTGTGGGACCGATCAAAGTTGACCCATTGGCAACCCGCTTGGCAGGGCAAACGGAGCTGGGGAACGATCTATAAACAACTTAGCCATGCAGCCCACGGTAACCAGGCCAAGGGGCTTTCTTTGGCCGATTCCCTTTATGTACCTCAACCATTTTTCCTCGACCGCAAAGATGAAATCGCTGGGCAACGTGCTGCGTTTTTGCACTCTCTCACGCAGACCGATGGCAAAGCTCGGCGACTTGGCATTGTGGTCGCCGAGGTGAAGGCTATCGAAAACGCTCGTTATGGCTTCAAAATTGTTTTCAAACAAGTTCCCGACTTCCACTTTATGATGAGCGAAGACGCTCACAAAAGGATTCACAAGCGTTTTGAGAATGAGCTTGCTCTTTGGGGCGCATTAGATGGTTCTCACTTGGTTGCCATCGCCACTTTCGGCGTAGGGCCTACTGGCCTTGCGAGCGTCGAAGAGATTGCACTCATGCTCACCTCGGAAAATTGGATTCCATTTGCAGACTTAAATGAAAAGAACCTGATCGACAGACTGACCGAATCGAGCCGCAGATTCATCAAGGGCATGCGCTACAACATGAGCACAAAGCGCCCACTTGCATCAGTTGAACTTGTTGACACCTCTCCAGAACCTACGGCCATGTTCATCACGCCATCTGACACAGACGATGCCTACAAACAGGACTTGTCGGACCTGACCGAGAAGAGCAAGTTGCAGCAGTGGGTTTGGGACATCGGCGATGCAATGCCACATATCCCTGAGCGAACCAGCAGACCTATGCCGCAATGACAAGGTAATCATCCCCTTGTGCAGGGGTTGACCTGCTCCCTTTGAGCCGTACCAAATCGGTGGAACATAGTCCGCTAATTTTGGAGAATGGCGAGTATGAAGAGAACACGATTTACCGACTAGCAGATCATCGGATTCCTCAAGCAAGCTTAAGCGGGCATGTCCATTAAGGACATTTGCCGCTCTGGAGGCCGAGAACAACAAGCTCAAGAAACTGCTATACGAGGCGCACCTGGACATTCATGAGCACAAAAGCGTCTTCGGCGTAAAGCGCTATCCCCGCTGCTAAACGCGATGCCATTACCCAGATGATCCAGATCCGTCTCATGGTTACTCCCGAAATTCATTGCAGAATTAAATAACCAAAATCTAACTCACTTGTCAATTGTGCTTGCCAAAAATAAATGTTCGGGTCGTAGATTTCAGTTGGAAAGTTTTGCAATCAAAGTCGAAACCTGTTTTGCCTTGTTGTAATCAATAATATCACCGCCTGCAGCAGGCCAATCTCCAGCATAAATGCCAGCTATATAAATAGGCCCTTTAGATTCTTGGATCCGTTCAACTACATGGGAATATGCGTTTACTTTGAAAATTCCTTTTATACGAACCATTAACCCACCATCAGCTGTTGGTAGCATATCCCAAATTGCTCCTTTCTTCATCATCGATGATTTCTTGGCGTGTAACTCCATCATCACGCCATCATGTGGAACAAGTAACTGTACATAGAGATCACCCAAGCCGCCGGTAATAAATGAAATAGTTTTATCCATTCCAAGGGGAACTCGCTCCCCGTCTTGCTCTTCAGTAAGCTTTATCAACTTACTATCAAATTCAATTTCTACTTTCAATGTAGGCATCATGGCTCCTTTTTAAAATGGCGAATGAATAAAAGAAATGAATCATCTATCGATTGCTTAATAGATTCCAAAAATTGAATACTTATAAAATTATCTCTATTGATTGGACCAATTTGATTCATCACTCTATATTCGGATCTGGTGTTTTGATTTTTTCGAAGTAGCTCATTTTTAGAAAAATAAAATTCTAACGACTTATTCCAAAATGGCTCGTAGATAGCAGCAGGATTAAAACCTGGAGCATTAGCACTCAATGAAGTTAAGTCCAAACAATAGCACACAGTCAAAACTCTTTGAAAAATATTACGTCCTAAATCATCAGGATAATGTAAATGCTTTGAATACCCACTCATTCGATCAATTAATCCATTTTCAAACTTCCCAAATTTTATAGCGTTTGAATTTTCCGGGACAACTACTTTACCTATTTCACCCGTTTTCTTGTTTGTATTTTTGTCTTTGATGTCCATATCCTTGGGATTTTCTAATAACATCAAATAAAGGCCATTTTTAATTTGTGCCAAATCTGATGACACATGATTTTTTTTGATTCCAAAATCAAGTTTTTTTATATTATCGGAAACTTCTTTCAAGTTCACAACGACACCTTTATTCAGAGGCTAATTAATTGCTTGGAAACAGAATTGATGACGAGATTTTTAAAACACCTTGACTGTTCAGTGCTGCGTCTAGCGAGAGCTTCACTCAAGCAGAATTACTGTGGCATGACAGAATGAAATCTATACGCCAAATTTTTTGTTTTTTATGATTTCAATATTAATCACGAATTTGATTAATTTACTTATTATACAATAATCAAATTATAATTTCACTATATCAGATAAAAAATGTCAAGATTAGTTGACAAAAAATACTTGGATCAAATAGATACTTTGGGCTTCCCCTCTGAGCCGTACCAAATCGATGGGTCAAAGTCCGCTAATTTTGGAGAATGGTGGAAATGAAGACAATGCGAATTTCAGATGAGGTAGATCATTGGATTCTTTAAGTCCATCTTCTGTCTAGCGCCGAGGGTACTGCCTTGTGCGGATAAGCTGATACAGCTTCCGCTACCTACCCCAGCGCTATGCGCGCACGTAGGCACTGGGCGAATGCTTCGCGGACATTGCCGTGGACTACGGTATCTCGGTTCAATATGTGACGCGCTTGCTCGACCTGGCAGCCACTTTCAGAGGCTACCCACCGCCGTGAGAACGAACTACGGCCCAATGGACACAAGCCGGGCCTTCAAGGACTGGGCCAACGCACACGTTAGGTACACATCTTGACGCAGACAGCCTAGGCCGGATTCACCTTGGTCAGTTCAAGCAGGAAAAAGAATTGAGTCCAGTGCCGCTGCCAATCTCAACCCCCAAGTTTTAGATTAACCTTGTACCCTCGGACTACTTCCATCTGATTGGTACGGCCAGAGGGTCAGGTCGCCCGCAATTGAATTGCCCATCATTTCTAGTGATCTGCTCCCTAAAAATGCTATTTGAGAGAAAGTAAGATGCCCTCACCTTCAGAATACCTCGCAAGCATTTCAAGTTCTGGGTTCAATCCTAGCGGCGTAGCAACGCTTTATTACCCTGGTGCAGGAACAGACTATGGGCCGATTCGCATGGTTCTTGAGGCCATGGACAGGGAAAAATACGAACAACCATGTCGAACAGCATTCCTGTCTGTCTACTATGTTGACTATTCCCCAGACGCGACTCTTGAAAAAATTCGGAAGTTTTTAGGCTCCGAATTGCCTCAAAATGTTGACCCTTATCAAAGGTACATCGACAAGCCTTTTACTGGAGTAGAACTCTCTCCAAAGGACTTTGGAGCGCCTCTGAAAAGGTTTTTCTCCGACGAGGGTATGTTTAAGGCAGCCGATCAAGACTTTTTTGGTTTGCGGTGCACGTACCCAGGATTGCGACTTTGTGTGACATACCTCAAGACGGAAGCTCTGGCGACTTTGAAGGTAATGACTCGCAAAGGAATCCATCCCAACATAGTCGTACTGCAGGACCATGGATGGGGAGGTAACTGGTTCAGATTTTCTGGCGCGGATTCGCCTTTGCGCAAAGTACTAAAGGTACCCCCACGTTACCTTTATGTGGGCGACAACACTGAATCCTGGCCTGGTTACAACCCGGTGAGTGAAGCATCCATTGATCCGGGCCAAGGGTTCGAGTTCCCACATCCGCGAACACTCTTTGAGTACCGGTGATCTAGACACACCTGATATCCGCATTCGGGATCAGCTAGGTTTAACCGCCGCTCAAAACTTGCTTATGTGACAAAAGGTTTGTCACGCAACTCCATCAAACCTTGAACCAGCATAACCATTGCTAGAGTATCGAGTTCGCAGTAGCGCAACAAAGCGCGCTCAATGCTTTGACGTTCCCGATCTTCTAAACATGCAAATTGCGTGTAGTTGTATGCAGTCATAGCCAAGCCACCCTGGTTGATCGCCCCATCATCATCGTCATCACCTGCTAAGCGAGCGAGCATCGCATCCAATTGGCCATGCGATGGACCAAAGATGCCAGGCAAGGTTTTGTATGGGTCATTGCATTTGTCCGCCTGAAGCCAAACATGGCCTTCGGGGGTATTGAAATTCAAACTTGGAATTGGCAGGCCAACGCCGTAAACACCTGATTTACTGTACATCTCGGCCACTGCACTGGCATCCTTCAAGACTGCGGGGAGCATGAACTTAAGAGAAATGCTTCCTCCTGCATGCTTCGAGTAATAGCCCTCTTGAATCAAACGATGCAGATCAACCATAGCCTTTGGTCCTGAGAAGTCA
>JBEGUT010000051.1:0-12487 GCA_041178745.1 Planctomycetota bacterium
AACTCCGCTAGGACTAGAGAGGGACAACTAAGTAGAAACGCCGCCAACAGCGATAAGACAAAGAACGGTTGAAATGGCATCACTATTCTACACGCAAAAAAAGAGACGCAATCTTTTTCCGTCATTACGCACCTCTCCGTAAACTAATCTACCTTGTCAGATTCCATGCGACCACGAGTGGCGAGCGACACGGCAATCAACACGATAAACCCTAACGGAATCGTGACGATTCCAGGTTGGCTGAACGGGACCCACGCGTCTTCCGGCTTTAGCCCATAAATTTTCGAGAAGGACTCTCCACTGACAAGAATCCAGGCAAGTGAGCTTATCATGCCAACAAACACTGCGGCTGTAATTCCTTGACGTGTCGTTCCCTTCCAAAACAGTCGCATCACAAGAGACGGTAGATTTGCCGAGGCAGCAACGCTGAAGGCCCAACCTACCAGAAAGCTCACATTCATCTTCTGAAAAAGGATACCCAATACCATCGCAATCACGCCAACTGCAACCGCGGTGAATTTACCGAGACGTACCTTTTCATGATCGTTCAATTTGATCTGCATAAAACTGGTGAGCAGATCGTGCACAACAGCTCCACTGGCTGCTACGATCAATCCGCTGACCGTGCCGAGAACAGTGGTAAACGCGATCGCTGAAATCATTGCGAATAACAACTCACCAACACTTCTTGCTAGCAGCGGCGCTGCCATATTGGTGTCCGTCAAATCCAAAGCTCCACTGGTCATCGCTCCGAGACCGATGTAAAGCGTCAAGACATAGAAGAAGCCAATTGTTGCTATCCCAACCACAGTGCTTTTTCGAGCAGCCGCTTCATCTTTAACGGTGTAGTAACGAATGAGGATGTGAGGAAGTGAGGCGGTACCACAGAAGAGAGCCAACATCAATGAAAGAAAATCGATCTTGGGAGCGAGGCTATTGCCACGAATACCTTGAAACATCGGTGACTGCCCTGGTCTTAAAATGGCGGACCCAGGAGTCGCAGATGGAGCATAGGTAGTCACCTTGCTCCCATCCTCCGTGGTCGTAGTCGAATTTTTCCAAAGTACAACAGTGCTATTTCGAAAAACCTGAAAGAACTCGATAGGGCCAAGGGGGCCTGTCTCTTTTGCTCCGTTGGGCAGTTCGCTGATATGCCCCACCGGCCTCAATTTTCCCTGACCTTCTTTTGACCCTTTGGGTAATCCGTTAATCAACGTTTCGCCCTTAGTCGTTTTCGCAACGGTCTGTGACTGCATCGCCTCAGGACGATCGTCAACAACAAATCCACGTTGAAGAATTAGCACAGTAAGAATGAAGCTGAAAAGGACCAGCAAACCACCCTTGAGAAATTGAACGTAAGTCGTACTCGCCATACCTGCGGTCATTACAATCGTAGTGACAACTGCTCCGACCAGCACGACCCCAACCCAGTGAGGCAATTGAAGCAGTGGTTGTATCAGAGCTCCAGCTCCAACCATCTGTGGAATCAAATAAAAGATACTGACGACTAAAGTGCTAATCGCAGCGGCAAGTTTGATACCACGCGAATGAAATTTTGCATCCAAGGCATCAGCAAATGTATATTTTCCGAGTCGCCGTAACGGTTCTGCAACGACAAATAAGGCGACCACCCAGCCTGCCAGATAGCCGATAGAGTAAAGGAACCCATCGTAACCATAAAAGGCGATCATCCCGCAGATGCCGAGGAACGAGGCGGCCGACAAATAATCGCCCGCAAATGCCACTCCATTTACGAACCAATGTATCTGGCCACCAGCAGCAAAGTAACTGTGTGCACTGCGGGTCTTAGAGCCAAGATAAAAACTCAACCCCAACGTTATGGCAACAAAAATACCAAAGACAACGATTGCTAAAATAGAGGTCTGCTGAATCATACAGAACCATCCTTTCCAGTTGCTTTGGAAGACAACATGCCGGAAGCCTCGGCGGTACGGTTCACACCTCGACACAACCAGGAGTAAACCAAAGCGAGTACCAAAGCCATGGCGATCAGTCCGAACCCATAAAGGATCGAAAGATTTAATCCCGCAAAGGGGACCGCGTCCATTACCTCCGGCCAAAAGGTGTTGAGCAACACAAAAATTGCATAAAGGATGAGGTAAACGGTAAAGAGGATTACCCCATAACGGGCGTTGCGCTGCGAAATATGCTCGGGCTCGAATTGTCGGTCTTCTGCCGAATGGCCACTGAGGTCGACCACGAAATGTATCTCCGGTAGGCGGGAAGGATTCAGAATGGCTACGAGACGAGATGGGGATTATGGCAACTTCTGCTACCAGTTCCTAGTGCCATTTAACAGCGACTTCCACAAATCGCCCCCAACGATCGACACCCATTGAGCAAAATTACCTATAATCGATTGAAAGATTTACGGTCTTTCTAGATTGATTCTAGTGGCTCCCGATGTCGCCCAAACCAAATGATTCGTCGCCGGCTTTAGGCCGCATTTTTTCTGCCAGAGAACTCACCAAGACCTACCATGTTGGCGAGGTTGACATTCACGCGCTCCGTGGAATTGATCTAGATCTTTATCGCGGTGAGTTTGTTGTTTTTTTAGGACCCTCGGGAAGCGGCAAATCTACGTTGCTCAATATTCTCGGTGGACTCGATGTCCCGACCAGCGGATCTGTTCATTATTTAGATCATGACCTCAGCCGGGCCAGTCAAGATGAACTCACCCTCTTTCGTCGCGATCATGTAGGATTCGTTTTCCAGTTTTACAACTTAATCCCAAGTTTGACTGCCGTTGAAAACGTCGCTTTGATAACTGAAATCGCCAAGTCACCCATGACTCCCGAGGAGGCCTTGGAGCGAGTCGGCTTACTGAATCGTTTACATCATTTTCCATCCCAACTTTCTGGTGGCGAACAGCAGCGAGTTGCTATTGCGAGGGCAATCGCCAAACGCCCAGACGTCCTACTGTGCGATGAACCCACTGGTGCACTCGATGTCACGACCGGCATCACCGTTCTTGAAAGTTTGCGCCGAGTCAACCTCGAACAAGGTACATTAACCGCCGTCATCACTCATAACGCCACCATCGCTGAGATGGCTGATCGAACTGTGACGATGCGAGATGGACAGCTTGTTTCGATTACATCCAATACCGTCAAGAAAACGCCTGATCAACTGCGATGGTGACAGACAATGAGCGTTCTCAATAAGAAACTCGCTCGCGATCTATGGAATCTGCGATGGCAAGCGTTGGCCATTGTTGCGGTGATCGCTTGTGGTATCGGTACGTTTATCATGTCGGCGAGCACCGTCTCGTCTTTAGAAGCAACCCGCAGCCATTATTACTCAACCTACCGCTTTGCGAATATCTTCTGCGACCTCAAGCGAGCCCCTGAGGCATTTGCCCAGCAACTCCAGGCTCTCCCTGGAGTCGATACACTTGAAACCCGTATCACAGCTCCTGTGCGGTTGCGATTTTCCGCAACCGACCAAATGGCTCAAGCCTTAGCTATTTCCTTACCCGATGGCAGCAACAGTCAACTCAACCAACTCTACCTACGCAGTGGTCGACTACCCGCTCGATATTCGCACAATGAAGTCGCCGTGAGTGAAGCCTTCGCTAAAGCTCATCGTATGCAACTGGGCGATACTTTATCGGCTATCATCTATGGCCAAACTTATTCGCTGACGATCGTTGGCATCGTTCTAAGTCCCGAATTCATTTACGAGATCGCCCCCAGCGGGCTCTTACCCGATAGTGAGTCCTTTGGAATTCTTTGGCTACCTCGCCGCGACCTCGAAGGATCTTCGAAACTCGAAGGTGCTTTCAATAGTATCGCACTGACCGTAGGCTCGGCGGCGAATGAATCAGCCATCATCGAATCAATAGATAATCTCCTCGCAAGATTCGGTAGCCTCGGGGCAATACAACGCAAAGATCAACGCTCCCACCGCTTTGTCTCCAGCGAAATGGATGAATTGAAAAGCATGGGTATTGTCGCACCTTCCATCTTCCTATGCGTAGCCGCTTTTTTAATGAACATGGTTCTGTCACGTCTTATTTCGACGCAGCGTGAACAAATTGCAGCGCTCAAAGCATTTGGCTTTACCCCGATGGAAATAGCTCGACATTACCTCAGTATGAGTTGGCTCTTGGCATGCCTAGGTACATTGGCAGGGGTAATCGTAGGTGTTTACCTGGGGGAAAACCTTACTCGTCTCTATTCTCGCTTCTTCCACTTTCCAGATTTTCAATTCAGTATTCCGTTACAAGTTTTGGCCTTCGCGTTCTTCATTAGTTTCCTGGCTGCTACTGTCGGCGTTTGGACGAGTATCCGCGCAATCATGACTATGCCACCTGCAGAAGCGATGCGACCTGAACCACCAACACGCTATCGCAAAACCTGGCTGGACCTGTTGTGGCAATGGATACCAACCACTCCCTCATCTCGTATGATTATTCGTCATGTTACTCGACACCCTCGGCGTGCCATTCTTTCTATGCTGGGAATCTCTTTGGCAATTGCCGTGCTGATACTTGGTAGCTTCATGCAAGATTCCGTATTTGGCCTCTTCGATACCATGTTCACTCTTTCCAAAAAATACGATTCGCAAATATCTTTTATCGAAGCCACGGAAGACGCAGCATTATTTGAAATAAAAAACATTGATGGAGTTTTGGATGCCGAGCCATTTCGCACTGTTCCAGTTCGCGCCAAGGCTGATCACAGAAAACGACTGGTTTCTATTATTGGATTAAGCGAACCATCGCGATTGATGTATCTCGTGGATCTTAAAGGTAAATCATCTGCGTTGCCACCTGAAGGAGCTCTGATATCGCGCAAATTGGCAGACGTCTTAAACTTGAAAGTCGGCGACCAACTGACCATAGAGGTCCTAGAAGAGCGTCGTGTATCGTTTTCTCTCCTTGTGGCTAAGCTGATCGACGATGCTGCCGGCGAGAGTATTTATATGAAAAAAGAGTCTTTGCATCGTTACCTACGTGAAGCACCACGAAGCAATGGCATTTACATCAAACTGGACACTTATAAATCGGCCTATCTCCATTCAGAGTTGCAGCGCCGCCCTGGTATCAGTCAGGTGATCGATACCGAAAATCTTCGCTCCAGCTTTTTGACTACGATCGCCGAGAATGTTCAAAGAATGCGGACTACCAATTTGATCTTCTCTCTTATCATTGCGATCGGAGTGATTTACAGCACCGCGCGAATCTCACTCGCCGAACGAAGTCGTGAATTTGCAACGCTGCGAGTGCTAGGATTTTCACAGCGAGAAATAGGTACAATTCTGTGGGGTGAACTGCTGCTAATAACCACCCTGGCAATTCCGTTGGGATGGCTTTTGGGATACGGACTGTCATATGCGACTGTCAATGCATTCGATCGTGAATTGTTCCGTATGCCCTTGGTAGTTCATACTCACACCTATGCTTACTCGGCGATTGTCGTGTTGATCGCCATGCAAGTTGCTAGCTGGATCGTACTGCAATTGCTAAACTCGATGAAACTTGTGGAAGTTCTTAAAACAAGAGAATGATATGGCTCAGCAACGCCTAAGTTGGAAAATCCCGCTGACTGTTCTTTTGCTGGCGATCGCAAGCTTTTCGCTGTGGCAGCTATGGAATCAACCTCTCACTGTCTCGGTAGTTTCGGTGGCCAAGGGCTCTCTCGAAATCGCCATCGAGGAAGATGGCAAAACGAGAATCAAAGATCGATACGTTGTCTCTTCGCCTCTTCAGGGTACATTGCTACGAATCAACCTAGAACCTGGCGATCCTGTTTACGCGAGCAAAACCGAGCTAGCTTCTTTACAACCCATCACACCTCCCTTGCTTGACGCGCGAGAAATCGCTGAAACCCAGGCTCGGAAGAAAGCTGCTGAAGTCGTAGTTCAGCAGACCAGGTCAAATATTATTCGCGTACGTGAATCACTGTCACTGGCTGATAAAAACTTAAATCGTATTTTGGAACTACGCAAGACAAACTCCGTCTCCCAGCAAGAGGTCGATGTTGCTGAAACGGAATATCGCACCTCGAATGCGGCCTTTACGGTCGCTCAACTCGCCGAGCACATTGCCAATTTTGAACTCGAACAAGCCGATGCGGCGATTATGCATATCGGATCTGATATGCCGGAACAACAGGCATCTGCTTTCGTCATCCGCTCGCCCATCGATGGATCAGTACTGCGTGTGCTTCAGGAAAGCAAAGCTGTCGTACAACCTGGCTTACCACTATTGGAAGTCGGAGACCCTCAAGCACTTGAAATCGAGAGCGATGTTCTTTCGACAGATGCAGTGAAAATCTCTGAGGGCAATCAGGTCCTTATTGAGCGTTGGGGAGGCGAGAAACCTCTGCATGGTATCGTTCGCAGAGTGGAACCATCGGCGTTCACAAAAGTTTCTTCCTTGGGAGTCGAGGAACAACGCGTTAACGTCATCATCGATATCTCCGAACCTCCCGCTGAACGACCAACGCTTGGGGATGCATTTCAGGTCGACACAAAAATTATCTACTGGAAAACCGACGAATGCCTTCTCGTACCCGCCAACGCACTTTTTCGAACAAATGCCACTTGGTCTGTCTTCAAACTTGAACGGGGTAGGGCGGTACTCACCCAAGTACAAATCGGTCAGCGTAATCGCGACCAAGCTGAGGTATTGCAAGGACTCAAAGAAGGCGATGTGGTCATCAACTATCCTGAGGACAAAATCCAGGATGGATCGCTCGTTACACCCAATAAATCGTAACAGCAATGAGAGAAAATAAACCATGCCCACACGGCCCGGATCTCAATGACAAAGTCCGGTGCTGCGGCCAACTACAAGCTCAGTCCACTTTGAAGCTCGCGTTTTTCCAATCAGGATAAACCCAGCGAAAAACAGGAGTCGCTGCAAGCGTGGTCAGAATGGCCATCACGACCATAATCGAAAAAAGCTCTGGCCCAATGATACCTCGCTCTCGGCCTATGTTGAGCATGATCAATTCCATTAGACCTCGAGCGTTCATTAAGGCTCCTACGGCCAACGCAGTTTTCTGATCCTCACCCGCAAGACGTGCTGCTCCCCAACAAGCTACCCCCTTACCTATGCTCGCAGCCAACAAAACAATTAATGCTGCAAAAATCAGGTAAGGTGTATTCACCAAATCGAGACGCGTGTTCAAGCCCGAAAAGGTAAAGAAAAGAGGCAACAGCAAGCTGACGGTCAGTGGCTCAAATTTTTTGCGAAGATCATTCGCAATCAAGCCTCTTGGCATTGCGCAACCGAGCAAGAAAGCACCGAATACTGCATAGACTCCAATCTTATCTGTCAGATAAGAGGCGAACATCACCAACGAGAGAATGAAAACCATTAAGCCCGGCGTTAACTCACCTTCTTTCTCAGCAATTGGATTCATCTTCCGTAACAGAGGTCGCAGTATGAGCAAGACAACGACTGCGAATGCAATGCCTCCACCGATTGCTAAGTAAGCTGAACTCCACTCCGCACTGAAACTCGACAAGACAACCGCCAACATGCACCAAGCGGCGACATCATCGATCGCACCAGCTGAAATCGCTAAGGTCCCTAAGCTTGTCCCCGCCAAGCGATTCTCCACAATGATTCGGGCGAGCATCGGGAATGCCGTAACACACATCGAGGCACCGAGGAACAGAACCGCTTCCCAAGCAGTAACCTTCTCTGGAAAAAAATTTCCTTCACGGTAAAACCATACGGCTAGCAACGCTCCTAAAAGAAAGGGGGTTATCATCCCAGCCAACGACACCGAAACAGCTGTCTTTGCTCGCGCGGAAAAATGCTCAACACGAAACTCCGTACCGACCAGAAACATGTAAAGAGACAGGCCAACTTGGCTGACACAAAACAGAACGCCTCGAGATTCCTTCGGAAAAAGAGCCTCGTAGAAATCGGGAGCTAGCAGACCAAGTAGAGATGGACCAAGTAGAACTCCTGCAATCATCTCTCCAACAACCTGCGGTTGGCCGACATATTTAGCGATCGCGCCAACAATCCGGCAGATAATGAGAATGACTGCTAATTGGATAAAAAAAAGAACCGATAGATCGAACGGCTTCATGGATTAAGCCTTATCCCTTTGATGCAATCCTGCTGAACTAAGACCAAGAGCAATTGCCAAAAGGGACAGCTCGGATGCTGTAGCCCCGCTGGTGCCGGTGGCTACTTGATTGTCTCTGATAGGCCATTTCTTTGGCTTCCCCTTCAAAACAGCTACTAAATTACAACACAACAGCTGTTTCAACAACTATCCTCGCAACAACACCCCCTTTTTGAACCACCCCACAAAGAAGAGGGCAACTCTAACGAAAGGCTTTGCAATTTACAGGCGGAGAATTGTAGAGGATATGCCGATTTTAACGACATATTGGTTCGTTGTTGCAAAACTAAACCTACGGTCTTTCTCAGCAAAGTAAGGCTGCTCCTATTAGTTTTTTACTACAGCGAACTTTCTTCCTAGGTTTTGATGATTGAGACAACTCAAGAACACTCCTTCAAAATCCCAAGATCGACTCGGCATCAAACTGCTTCTGATGTCTCTGCTAGTTAGTTTACAGGTCACGGCGACCAAGGCCTGATACAGAAACAAACTCGGCTTACAAGGAACTTCCAGAAGAGAAACAATCACCGCCACAGGCTGACTCTTCTAAGTCCCTCGAACAACGACCTTCCGAACAAGAAAACACGATCCCAGTAATGAAAAATAAAAGTTCGGAGCAGGTCGCGCAACTTTTCCGCAGCTAGGGGATGCGACTGAACGGAAGAGAGACGTGTGGCTCCATTACTACGATGAACCAAGCAAGGAACGATACCTATGGTTTACAGCAGCGGGCATCTTACACACAGGATATAGTGATTGCCGAACTCGCTTTAGAGCCAAGCCGCATATCCACGAAGGACCAAGAATCATCGATAGCGGTTTCGTTTTGGCGGATAGTTATACAGCCGGGAACTTAGAGACTGCGTTGGCATTTGGTTCTCTGTTACTACAGAGCGAAGCGTTTCTGTCGTCCTTCGACAGAACGGTTAAACGATAGGAGGCGCGTGCGTTCATGCCACTTTCTAACCGGTGAGAACCGTATTTTTGAACGCTTCGGTCAGCGCGGAACTCAATTCGCTATAAACATTCCTCATTGAAATTTTTTCGGCAGGGTAGGGAGCTAAGGTCCTGAGGATGGGAGTTTAAGACTCGCTGGTCGTATCGCGATATCAACAATCTCGAACGCGGTCAGTACGATGACCTCACAGCGGGCTTCAACTGGTAATAGCCCCACCGCACGCGAGTCGTGTTCGACTGGATACCCCCTCTAATAACAGCAGATGCCATTTTCGGGGCAACCAATTTAGATATTCTCAGAATTCGCTTCGACTTTACTTGTAAGCTACGAAAAAACCGCCCCGATTAGCTACCGCAGACCAGAGTATCCAACACTCGCCTGCTACAAAGATCTTTCTCTAGCCAAAGTCAATGATCGAGACATACTGTACTTCTTCGAAACGGGTAGATTTGAAGCTTTGTTCAGAGGAATCGACACTTTCACAGTGACATATTTTGTCGAGTCATCGATTCTACGTGGCCTGACGGTCACAGCGGCATTAGCGATCCCCATAGTGCTCAGGACTTTCTCAGCCTTTGCTTTGATACTTTTAGCGTTAGCTCCCGGAAGGATACTTTGACGCGATGCTTCGTAAACTGCATTATCGAGGGTATGCCTTAGCATCGCGAGTTTGCAGAACTCGAAAGCTGCAAAAATTGTTGTAAAGATAATCGGGATCACCAGAGCGAACTCCACGGTCGTTGCACCAATTCTCCGATGATGCCGCTTACCTAGTCGCCTGTCTTCCAAGTACTTTCTTTTAAACATCTTGATTCATCCCGATGATCAATGACGAGGTCGGTCAGTTGACGCCGTATCGATTCCTTGACAATGTTAGTAGGTTAGAATCGTGGTCAATGAGAGAGCGATTTCTTTGAATGCCTTCTTGAGTTCGGTTCCAGTGTCTGCATGTAAATAGCGACCACCACCAATCTGGGCGACTCTCTGCATGAGAGACTTATCTGCCCCAGCGCCAAATGTGATCGCATGGATAGTCACACCATCCTTAGCAACAGAAGTGGCCGCGGTTATGGGATTTACTCCGACGTTATGGATTCCATCCGTCATGACTACGATGGTACGGTCTACAACAAGCTTAGATCGTCCCGTTTTGACGATGTCATGGCCGGAGGAGATTCCCGCCCCTATATTCGTGCCACCTGAAATTATTAAACTACGTACTTTCGTATTGATTGTGTCGAGATTCTGTGTGAAACCACAATCGATCGAAGAGGTAGATGCGTAACTAGCCAACCCGACAAACTCTTTGGCCTCAGATTCCTCGAGTGTTTCAAGAAAAATCTGAACGGCATCGCAAAGATCTTGATAAGGTTTACCACTCATTGAGCCAGAGCGATCGACGACTAAAACAATATCTCTCTCAAGAAATGTTGCAATCGCTTCCTGCTTCGCTGCAATATCGCTAACCCCATGAATCTTCTTAAAAAATGGTTTGATGGCACCTGCCATCAAACCATTCCCGAGATCAGCATTCACTTTCACCGCATTATAAGGTGTTTTCCCCGGAGCAAAGACAAACAAACCCTTTTTGTCTCGGCTTGAGTTACCGTATGAGAAATTGGCATCTTGCAAAGCCAGCGGTACCCCTCCCACCTTATTCATTCTCGCTACTTCTTGTCCACGTTTGGTAGCAAGTGCCGAATCCTGTGTTGAGGCTAAGGTTGCTGAAGCCGCTCTTGCGGCCGCGTCGGTTGCAGCCCGAAGCTCCATTTTGGATACATGGATGTAAGCGATGTCGATAGAAATCGCGACCGTGAGTGCAAGAGCAGTCATTAATACTGCCATGAGCACCAATACAGTCCCGCTTCGCTGTTGGACGGTTCTACGGGAATCGGTGCCGGGGAAGAGTTGGGATGCTCCCAACGCCGGTAATTTTGCTTTTGCCAACGATGAATAAGACATGTTTGGTCTCTTATTTTTTCTCGATGCTTTTGAAACTATTTTCATTCTTTCAACATCACAACCGAGCTTGCTATCACAGTATTTTCGCTGATGTTCGTTGGGATAATACTATTTGATTTCGAAGGAGCAGTTACCGTAACTCGAATGGTATCACCACGCTTTGCCGTAGATACGTCTGCGGGCTGGAAGTTAATTCTGAAAGACTTAACGCCTCTGGAATTCAGGATCGCCTCTCCCGCTGCAATGGCATCCGACATCGTTGCTTCAGAATGAATAGCAGCACGACAACTCTCATAGGCAGCAATTGCCATCGTCTGTTTGAGAAAGATTTTATTAGTAACTTCCACCGCTCCAAGCACTAAGATCACCAGAACGGGCAAGCACACCGCAGTTTCAACGCAGGCGGTACCAGCCCGATCCGAAAATCCGGGAAATCGTATTGAAGCTGCTGCGTACCGTTTCATGATTTCACAAAACGATCTCGCTTTTCGTTCATCGCACAATGTGAATTTGCCTCCCCTGGTTTCATTTCGACCAATTTCATTTTCTGTTGAGTAAATGAAATCTCGGAAAAAGTCTGTCTTGAAACCCTAGAATGTTTTTTTAAGGTGTCTGATTAGATTGAAGCTTCGATACCACCAACTTCATGGATATCCATACTTACTTCAGGAATATTCCCTACAACCGTCTCGATCGATAGCAGCTCTCGACCTCCGGTAAAGAAGCTTTCACTGGGCTTCAATTTTCTACGCTCTGCCTTCCAGAGTAAGCGAGTTGGTGGGAAGGCTCGATCCCCCCAAAGTCCCGCACACAATCGCGGTTGGGGTACCTTGCACATCGAATGGCTAATAGTGCGTTAGCCTTTTGTATCCGCCTGTTGACTGCCGCCTGGTCCCTCGGCCTCCGGAATGCCCCACCACCGATTGAACCGAAGAAGATATGGTAATACGATGCTAACTCCTGATGATGGTCGATCGTCGACAACATAAGGTCTTTTCAGTTTATTGCGAACAAAAACAGACCAGTTTCGTGGATCGCAGAGTTCAAATCGAGTCGGAGTTATCATGGCTGCATTGAACGTCGAACATGTAAGTAAGCGGTACTCTACGCCTGCCGAGGACCTTGTTGTTCTTGAAGATATTCAACTGCAGCTTTCATCAGGCGACCGCGCTGCGATCATCGGGCCCAGCGGCTGCGGCAAATCAACCTTGCTGCATATCCTCGGCGCTCTGGATCCCCCCACGACCGGAAAAGTAACCCTTGATGGCACTGACCCATTTTCCCTATCCCCCGATAAGCTCGCCCACTTTCGCAACGATCGAATTGGCTTCGTCTTTCAGGACCATCATCTCCTTCCTCAACTGACGGTATTAGAAAATGTTCTCGTTCCGGCGCTAGCGAAGGGGCGTCCTGGTTCCGACACAATATCACGCGCTAAACACTTGATTGAGCG
>JBEGUT010000052.1:0-12435 GCA_041178745.1 Planctomycetota bacterium
CCACAAGGTCTAAGACTTGACTGAGGGTAATCGTTGCCTCGCCAGAAACCGAATCGAAGTAGGCAGAACTCCATGGTATCGGAGGCGAGGAGTTGACACCGCCACCCGTACTGTCACCTCCACCCGTGTTATTGGCAGCCCCAGTACTACTGCCACCTGAAGTAGTTCCACTTGAACTTGTCCCCGAACTGCCGCTTGATGCGCCACCTGCGCTAGATCCACCTCCAGCCAACCCAGCCATACCTCCAGCGTCTCCTGAGCCAGACTTACCTGCCTTACGATACGCAACGATAAACGTCGCCCAGGTTTCATTACCCAAGGCAGCGACTAACTCCTCTTCCAAAACTTCCAGATCATCTTGGTTGAGATAGACGCGAGGATTTCCATCGCGGTCAACATTTTTTTCCGCGCTGTGCAATGTTAGGTACGCAGCCCAACCCAGCGGATCCGGTTGCTGAATTTCTTCATCTTCCGTTTCGGAACCACTTGTGGAATTAGAGGTCGTTTGCGCAGAGGCCGTCATTCCTTGCATGGGCATCATTCCCATAGGACTGTTCGCACCACTCGTATTAAGCATCTCACCTTGATCCAAGATGCCATTGCGATTTTGATCAAGTCCAAACAACAATTGAGGGGTCACTCCGCGCACCAATAACAATTGCTCCACCGACTGCAGCGGTCCGTTGGCAGGTTGATAGGGTGTTGGCAACTGGCTGTAATACTCCACTTCGCAACCAAACTCGCGAGGATCATCATCTTCGTCCAACCAATCCAAGATCGCATCAGCAACATCTTCCGTCATTGCTGGCAGTCCCATTAGCAGTGACCTTCCAACATTATCAAGGCCCTCTGTCGAAGTCGCTTGTTCGACTGTCTCACTGCTGATACCTAGAGAACTTAAGTCAGCTCCTTCGGCGAGACCTGCCATATCGGACATTGCTGCGGCAGCACTGCCATACTGTTCATCGATGACAACCAAGGCATTGAGATTTAATCGAGCCGATTCGTTCTGGAGGCCATAACGCACTCCCGATATCTGTCCCATCTCATCTAGCGATGGTGCCAGTACAGTAAAGTTCGCAATCCGCTGTGGATCGGTATCTGGAATCACATTGACCGCCTGAAAAACCTGCGGATTATTCTCCGCCCCACCCGCCTCAACCTGTTGATTCTTCGAAGAAGCTAAAAAGTATCGGATGAACTCGATGCCAGAATCCGCTACATAACGGGCTTGCGTCTGCTGATTGGCAAGCATCGTTGAATCTTTGGCAATCACCATCGTCTCAAGCATGGTCAACGACCCGAGCGAAACCCCGGTCACAACCAACAAGACCATCACCAACAAAAACGCCCGCTTTGGCTTGCGCAACGCTGCTTTTGAATTTTGGTTATTGATTGTCTTGCTCATTGCTGTATTCCCAAGCTCTCCATGCCGCTATCGGTCTGTTCGCTTGACTGCAACAATTGTGCTCCAGGTATAGCGACCGATAATTCGTAAACACGAACCCCATAGCTTTGAATCTGATCTGCCGCCATCATGCTCACTGGACTTCCCGAGGCCAGTGGATTCTTTTGAGCAACTCTTGGATCTTGCATCGCCAGTAAAATTCGAATCACGTATGGAAGACTCTGCTGCGACGAATCCCACTGAGTCACCCATTGAGTGCCGTCGAAATACATGAATTCGACCGAAATCACTTCCGATGCCAACAATTCGCCAGTTCTCATCAACCGTTCGCTCTGCCCCTGCGAATTAGCCCACTGCGTGACAGCACGGTCGAGTTGTCGTCGCACTAATCCACCTGTGTTCGTTGCCGTATTTTGTTGCTCGGTAGCGATACCCGTTAACGATCCAGACGCTAATGGATCCTGAACGCCGCTGGTCAAACCCGATGCTTGAACGTAATAGCACACAGACTTCACATCGCTAGGGACATCGTTCAGTTGCACATCCATCACATTACCTTGCAAGGCAAAATATTGGTCTGGCCTTGGTAGCCGACTGACATCGACAAGCAATTGATATTGGTTTCCATAGATTCCCGGTTCCGGAGGTGGCTCCGAAGAACTCGCCAAATCTCCTGCTGCGACGCTGCTTGACGAATCCGCCGAACTGGAATCCACCGCTCCACTATCGGTTCCCGTTGCCTCCCCGGTTCCCGCTGCGGCTGCATCACCGGCTGCTCCAACCGCGCCACCAGTCCCCATTACTGCCGCTAGCGTTGCACTGTCAAATTCCTGATATCGAACAACACTACGGATATCGTCGGCAATCATGCGCAGAAGGTTACGTGCTACTTGAGCTTGACGCACATCGGCTTGGCTCAAATCCGAACTACGGTAATAAAGCTGCAAGAGCATGCCAATCAAGCCGCTGACCAACATTGTCAAACTCAGCGCGAGGATCAATTCAAGCAGCGTGTAAGCAGGGCGACAGAAAATCGGCTTTCGGTACAGTTCGCTTCGACGAGCTTTGAAAAGATTTTGCAACATCTGCATTAGGGAGCTCCCGAGGAAGAGGATGTTGCCGACGATCCGGTACCGCTTCCTGTTCCCGAAGTCGTGGAACTATCATCCTCCGGTGGCGTATCGAGTCCCAAACTTGGGTCGATCATCCAGCGAGTTAGGATGAACTGTAGAGGCCGCTCTTTTTGCATTTGAGGATCGTCTGTGATTTGCACTTGAATCATCAGCATCCCTTGAACCAAAGCAGGCTGGCTTTGAATTCTGAAATACCACTTGCCGGGATCGACCGTAGTTACCACAGGCATCCAATCAGTTGACTGGTTCGGCGGAAAAGCTCCAGCGATGACTTCCGACATTTTCGATTCGGCCAACAGTTCAGCGACAGCTTGATCTCGAGCTTGCAAGCCAGCATCGGTTGCCACCTGCATTGATTGGGCCAGCATGGCACCGGCGGCTCCGAGAATCGCTAATGCCAATACAACTTCCAATAGCGATAAAGCACTGCGAGTTTTCTTATAGATAGTAAGATTGCGATTACGATGGTTCACCGCGTCGCTCCTATCGCTCGAATCACCGTCACTTCACCGGTCAATCCACGCAATCGAATCAACTTGCGACTACCATTTTCGTTTTGCAAAGCAACTTCTGCCGTCGATGTCGTACCGTCAGGATAGAACATCACGGGAGCGGCCGAATTGGAAGCACCACCGATGACAGTTCCCGTTTGCTGCGCGATTAACAGCGACCGAGTATCACCAAGCACCGAACCTGCAGAGAAAATAAAACCTTCGGCTAATTGATCTGCTGAATCGCTAGCAACTTGATCCATCGGCGTTGCAGAGAATGTTGTCCCCATAGGACCGTTTTGAATCGTCGCCATCCCCCCCGCCATCATCACCGTGGCGCCTGCGGAAGCTTCCTCAGCATCCGTCGCTTGCAACCAAGGTTCAACGGAATAATTTCCGGAGCCAACTACAAAGCGAAAGACTTGAGCTTGCCCCGATCTCATCGCCTTCAATCGAGTCTGTTCCCACAGAATACGAACTTCATCGGCTTGTCTCTGGAACTGTCGTTCCTTAAGCACTCCGTTAATCGCAGGCACAATTAAGCTTCCCAAGGCAACTAAAATCGCCAAAACCAATGCCAACTCAAATAGCGAAAACCCCGCTGGACGTTTTGTCCCTCGGGGTCGTCGAATTCGAATCGCCAGATTTTTTGAGAAACCTTTTGGCTTCATCATGCTTAGCTCGTTACGTCATCGTCCGTGTTTTCTTGACCATCTGGGCCCAAGCTGCGAATTTCAAACTTGTCGCCATTGAGCTTGTACTGGTAGGGGCGTCCCCATGGATCAGCAGGAATCGGCTCATTGCTTACCTGCATCCACTTGGTCGGATCCGCCAAGTCGCTTGGCTTCTCATACAAGGCATCAAGACTCGAGGGAAACGTGCCAACATTGAGGCGATACATTTCCAAGAACTGCTTGAAATTGTTGATCTGTGTCTTCGCAGTATTGGAGAAAGCTTTGTCCTGTACCCCGCCGAGGTTAACAGCAACAATTCCACCCACCACAACAAGGATCACAAGCACCAGCATGATTTCTAACAGCGAGAAACCACGGTGCAACTTACGACGATTACGTTTCATTTCTACGACTCCGTTGCAAAAAACTCTTCTTAATATTTCTTCCCAATCTATCAACTCAAGCCAAGCGAAACTTCCAACTTGACTAGATGGAATTAGCACTGTTGAGAACGGGAACCATCAAAGCCAAAACAACAAACATGACCACCGCTGCTAAGCCCAACAACATAACGGGCTCTAGCAACTTCACAAATAAATCCAACTGCCTAAAGGTTCTCTTCTCCAAACCATCGGCAATCTGCACCAAGACATCATCCAGCGTATTCGACTCCTCCGCGATGCTTAGCATTTCTACAACGGTAGGAGGAAAGTGACCGCTTGCCCCCAGTGGAACTGCCAGCCGTTCGCCGGCTGTAATGTTTTCACTCGCCTTTGCAATCGCCTCGGTGAGAATCACATTTCCCGCCGATTCGCGACTGATTTCCAAGGAGCGAAGAATCGGAACACCATTGACCAACAAAGTACCAAACACCCGACAGAAGCGCGCGACAGACAAATTCAGGAAAATTTTTCCAATCATTGGCAATTTTATTTTTACCAAGTCGAAATTACGGCGTCCCCGCTCGGTGGAAATGTAACGCACCAACGCAAACAGACTTACCACAATGACCAGCAACCCCACCCACCAATACGCTTGTAGCATACGGCTAAAGGCAAGTAGCCACTCCGTCATCGCCGGCAATTGTCCTTTGCGCCGCAAGTTAGCAAACAGCGGTTCGAATTTCGGCACAAAGAATACCATCAGCACTGTGAGCACCACGGTACCTACCGAGGCGAGGAAAGCTGGGTAGGCCAATGCACCCAATGTTCGACCTTTAAGATCTTCTTGCTGCTCGGTAAATGTCGCAACGCGTTCCAACGCATCTTCCAAAAAACCACCTTCAGCACCAGCCTTGACCATATTCACGGCCATTTCGCTGAAGACTTTCGGGAACCTCGCCATCGCTGCTCCGAGCGACTCGCCTTCTTCGACTCGGCCACGAACATCTTCCAAAACGTTCGTCAATGTCTTGTTGGTTGATTGCTTACCAAGAACCGTCAATCCGCGAAGCATCGGAACACCGCTTCGCAGTAAAGCAGCCAATTGCGAATAGAACACAGCCATTGTCAAGCCGCGAACTCGACCACTGCTACGAACCACCGTCGATTTATTGACCGTCACTTCAATCGGAAACAACGACTTCGCATCAAGCAATGCGATCGCCTCGCGCTGGGTTCCGGCAGCAACCGTTCCCGTGGTTTTTTTGCCCGACATATCTCGAGCAATATATGCGAATTCAGGCATACACTACTCCTTGCTATGCTGAGGGGGGCTTTGCCCAGAGGGACGTTGTTCAGCAGGCCCGCCGATGCGATCCACTTTGGTCACTCGCATCACTTCATCCACTGAAGTACGCCCTTCCATCGCTTTGGACCACGCATCATCACGCAACGACTTCATCCCATTCCTTAGTGCAGCTTGCTTGATGGCAAAAGAACTAACTCGCTCATGCGCCAATTCTCGAATCTCTTCATTCGTGAGCATCAATTCATAAATACCCATTCGGCCTGTGTAGCCCACACCGCGGCAAGTGCGACATCCCTTGGGACGGTACAAAGGTCGGTCTTGCAAAAGATGCCAAGGGAAATCGTTAGGAAGATCGTTTGCGTCAGGCTTGTAGGGTTCCTTGCACTCCTTGCAGAGTCGACGAAGGAGTCGCTGGGCCATCACACCTTCAACAGTGCTCGCAACCAGAAACGGCTCGATTCCCATATCGATCATACGCGTGTAAGCGCCCGCCGCATCATTGGTGTGCAAGGTGCTGAAAACCAAGTGACCTGTCAATGATGCCTGAATGGCATTCTCAGCCGTTTCCAAATCGCGGATTTCGCCGACCAGAACAATGTCTGGGTCGTGGCGGAGAATACTGCGGAGCGATGCAGCGAACGTTAAACCGATCTTAGGATGCACTTGAATCTGATTGATACCATCGAGCTGATACTCAACAGGATCTTCGGTCGTGATGATCTTGTTATCATCACCTTTGATCTCCATCAACGAACTGTAGAGCGTTGTTGTTTTACCGGAACCAGTTGGACCGGTCACCAAAATGATACCGTGCGGTAACCGAATCAGTTCGCTGTAGATACGATAAACATCGGGATCCATTCCCAAATTCAAGAGGTCAAACTTCATCGCCCCCTTATCGAGAATACGCATGACCAAGCTCTCGCCGTGAATCATCGGGATCACGGACAAGCGGATATCGATTTCGCGACCATGCACTCGCAATTTGATACGACCATCTTGAGGCAATCGCTTCTCGGCGATATTCAATCTCGCCATGATCTTCAAACGACTGATGATGGCCGCTTGAAAGCGATTGATTTCGGGAGGAACCGGTTGAGTGTGTAAAATACCGTCGATCCGGTAACGGATTACTAAACCGAATGACTGCGACTCCAAATGAACGTCGCTAGCCCTGGAGTCAATCGCCTCCACCAAAATCTCATTGACCAAACGAATCACGGAAGCTTCCTGCGCTTGCTCGCTCAGCTCACTTCCATCGGTTTCAATCTGTTCCAGTAACTCGATTTCTTCGTCTTCGGCTCGAGCGGCCATCAGGCCTTCGACTGTTTCGCTACCAACCCCCAAATACTTTTTGATGAGTTTGGCGATTTCAATTCGTTCAGCGACAACAGGGATAATACTCAGTCCGGTTGCCGCGCTGGCTTCGTCAATCGGGTACAGATCAAGCGGATCACTCGTAGCGACGACAAGACTTCCATTCTCGCGCCGCAATGGAAATAAAGAGTGTCGGTAGATCAGCTTTTGTGGAAAGATTTGCAACAGACTCAAATCAGCATCAACCGTCCGTAGATCGACAAAATCCAGACCAACTTCTTCGGCAACTGCTTTCAGAGCTTCATCTTCCTTGACCCATCCTTGCAGAATGGCCTGCTCAAGAGATGAGCCGCCGGCTCCACTGATTCGCGCACGTTCCAACTGATCGGCGCTAATCAAGCCGCGGCGCACCAGAATATCGCCAGCTTCCATGATCATCTTTCAAGCACCCCTACAGTTGTTCTTCTACTCATCAAAGCAAATAAATAACGGACCGCGTCTTTGAGTTCACGTGTCTTTCGCACTCGATGCAATTTTCTCGATAAACGTTTCCAAAATCGCCAAACTGCTCTTCTGATACCTTGCATCAACAACACAACATCGCGAACAAAAACTTGATACTGGGCCCGGTATCAGACAAAAGCTTTTTGCAAAACCGTGTTAGTTTCCTCCGCGGCCACCGCCTCGAGTACCACCGCCACTGCGCCCGCCAAATCCGCCACCACCACTTGTGCCACTGCCTCCGAACCCGCCACCACGACCACCGAAGCCGCCAGTTGTGCCACCACCACCAGGCGCACCAAACATGAAACCGCCTCCACCGCCTCGATTTTGTAAGCTTCTGAAGAATTCCATACGCTGCTGGATTGCGGCTGGATCAAATCCGCCACCTCCTCCTTCGCGACCCGAGGAAGAACCGCTGCTGGACGTAGTTGAGGTCGTGCTTCCAGAAGTGCTCGTCTTCACTTGGGAACCTAGCACTGATGTCAATGCGTTCTTGACAACTTCTGGATTGACGTTCCCTTCCAGTTTGACAACCTCTACCTTCTCTTCTGCTTCAACACCTGCTTGATCAATCAATTCCACAACCTCACGTACTTCTTCGAAAAGCTGTTGGGTCGCAGTGACAATCAAGGAGTTGCTTCGCTTATCGACACTGACCGACATACTGCTCTCTTTCAACTCGCTCTGGCCACCCGCTCCACGACCACCTCGGCCTCCTCCACCACCACGCAAAGCTTGGATGAACTCTTGCGGAGTCGGCTGTCGCTGGCCGCCACCACCCGCAGTCTGTTGCATGCGATCGGCAAACAGAGTCTTCACAATCTCAGCGACCTCAGCAGCATCTTGATGCAGCACTGGGATCAACCGTGGCTTGCCGCGCGTCGTCACATCCAATGGACTGTCTTCTTGATCGATCACTTCTAGCAACTGCTCAACCAACTGCATGTCGGCGCCATTGGCCTGAACAATCAAGGCATTCAACCGTGGGTCGGGGACAATCGAAACTTCGCCAGTTGCCAGAGGCTTTGCAGAGCCGGATGAACCCGTCAAGCCGCCGCCGCCACCACCTAGCAAACTGCCTATCAATCCACCACCCATCTCGCCAAGCATACTTCCCAGCAAACCGCCACCTCCGCCGCCACTTCCACCACCTGAGGACTGCCCTGTCAGAATACCTTCGAGCAGTTCAGCGGCAGCCGCAGCTTTGATGTACTGCAAATAAAACACCGTTGGCTCGCCAGTACCGGTAGCAGCTTGATCGGCCAGCATTCGCAGCAAGCCTTCGAACTGAGCCAGAGCTTTGGGATCTTCGGACGTGATAATCAAACCGCTCGGACCTCGCATGACAACGATGTCCTGCGTTCCCTCAACAGCGGTCTCGTCTGATTTACCTTCAACTTTTTCATCTGCTGCAGATCCAGTTGGCGATTCCCCTTCTTTCGCAACTGAATCATCTGTCTGTGCAGCTTCTTCTTTCTGTACTGGCTCTTGCTCCTTAGCAGGCTCCTCTTTCTTAACCGCCTCTTTATCTTCGTTATCTGCAGGAGGCTGAACGAGTGCCGAGGTCAAAATGAATCGAGCTTTGCTGTAACGCAAAGCTGCTTCTTTGTTTTCGGCTTTGTCATCACCTTTTTTATCATCGGCAGGAACCTGAGGTTCTTCCGCCACTGGAGGCTGAGGAGCATCTTCCTTCCGGTTCTCTTCACGTTTACCTTCGGCAGCAGGCACTTCGTTTTGCGGAAGGACTCCCTCCCCATCCTGCATCGCTGCTTCAGCTCGCAGTCTCTCTAACCTTTGCAACATTTCCGGAGTCACTCTCGAGGTACCAAAGCCATCCTCTTCACCACCACGAGCCCGAGGTGCAACCTCTCCCGATACACTTCTGCGAGGTAACGAAGAAGCTCCCCGAGTCGCTGGAGTAACAACGCGAATCTTGTTCTTGTTTTGCGTAGCTTGCCAGAGTGCTTCAACTTGCTCTAAAGCGCGATCGGCTGCGCGTCCGGTCAGAGGCAACATGCGAACTTTGTCACCCAATTTTTCTGTCTCGGTGCTGTTACCTTCTAACTGCGTAACCAAATTCTTCACTTGCTCGATTTGCGATGCACTACCCTTGACCCATAACGTTCGGTTGACCGAATCACCATCCACGATCGGGCCGGTCGCCGACGCTTCTTTTCCATCCCCAGAACCACCGAAGAATTTATTCACCGCCAATATCACGGTCTCGGGTTCCAGCTTCTGCAACGGAACAACTTCGAAGTTCTCGTTCTGCCCAGAAATCTCTTTAAGGGTTTTCTCAACCAAATCATGCTCCGATTTTCGGGCCTGAATGATCAACTGATTGCTCTTAGCATCAAGAGACATCAGAACATCAGGCATACCGGCGAGCAGATTCTGCATCACCTTGTAAGCGGTATCAGGATCGGTCCCCATGATACGATGCGACTTAATGAAAGGTGTTTCAGTCGCGCCCACGTTGCTGGTCTCCGAAGAGCCTGCTTTATCGAGTTGCTCGGCCAAATCCTTCAGCTTCTGGACGTTGTCCATCGAACCAGTTGCGAAAATCGTTGTTCCAAACGTATCGGTTGAAACACTTAACTTCTCACTGACATTCTCACCTTCTTTAAGCCCCAATAGAGGACGTGCTACCATCAGCACTTCTTCGGCAGAAATATTCTTCAGCGGAACGGTCGTTATCGTTGAACCTCGAGCGGTGCTGGGATCCTCGGTTCGTTTGATCATCTCCTGAATCGTACGCAATTTGCCTGCGGTCTCAGTCACCAAGAGCTGCCCCGAAGTTGGGAACGAAACAACCGAACCTTGCGGACCCAAAAGCTTGTTAATCTCTTTCTCTGCCTCTTCCGGGCTCATGCGGGAAACGACAAACAACGTTTTAAGCAGTTCATACTCACCGCGGCTTTCAAGCTCTTCTGGTGCTACTAATTCAGCAAGTTCTCGAACAACATCGGCGGAAATCTCTTGCTCCAAATCAACGACGATCAACAATCGTTGTCGACGCACCAGCGTGTAGCCCTTGTTGAGCAAAACGCTATTGCAAATATCCATCGTCTGCGCTACCGAGTAAGTTCGGTAAGGATCGCGGTAGGTGAAAGTGCCTGTTGGAAACGTGTCGACTTGAAGGCTCAAATCAGCTTGATCCGCCAACCACTTCAACACCTGTTGCCATGGTGCGGCCTGGAAATTGATCGTTAACTCATCCGATGGCTTAGTACGTGCTGCGGGTGGCTCCTGATTCATCGCGCCACTTTCAGTCCCGTCTGAAGCTTTCGAATCCGAAGCTGTTGCGTCGTCGCCAGCCGCAGAGTCACCCCCAGCTGGAGCCGAAGCAACCTTCGCTTCCGCATCAGCCGGCTTATCGCTAGGCGAGGCTGTCGAATCTTTCTCCGAGCTTTCACCAGTCGGCTTGTCACTTGTAGCGACTTGGTCTTTGGCAGCGCTTGCTTCCATTTTCGCATCGGCTTTTTCAGCTGAATTTGCATCGGCTGGTTTAGCTTCGCCGAGCGTCGCTTCTTGAGCTGCGACAGCCTCTGTAGCCGGCTTACCTTCAGCCGCTGGTTCCGAAGAAACGACCGCCGAAGGCTTATCCTCTTTTTTCATCTCGGCGGGCTTTTCAGCAACGGCCTCGCTTTTAACCTCCGTTGTCGCAACCGCCAGTTCGGCAGTAACACCAGCCATTTTTCTCCATCCAGCCAACTGCTTTTCGTCAAGCACTTTCTGCAAATCCGCCTCCAACTGGGGTCGTAATGCATCGCGTTGATCGGCGTCAGCGAGTTGATAAGGTTCAACCAGCTTCGATATGGTCGCTTTCTGCTCATCGCTTAAAGAGAGCGTTTCAGCAACTGCGATTTCCGTTAACGTCAAAAGTCCTTTTCGAGCGAGTCGAACTTGCCCGAGTTTGGAACGCTGCTCGACCGTTAGCAATCCCATCGCTTCCCGTTCGCCAGCGGCGGTGAACTCTTCGATCTTTGCTTGGCGAACCGCTGGCTCTGCCTGTCGAAGTTCGGTTGCCAGGCCGATGGCTTCACGCTCTCTTTTCTTCAGCAATTCACGAAGCTTGTCGGTTTGCTCAGGGCTTAAACCAACTTGAGCGGCTACTTCTGGTTCAACAGCGATCCCTAGAGCACCGGTTAACGGCCACTGCTGTGCGGAGCCATTCAGCCCGAGACCGCTGAAAGCTGCAAGAAAACCAACAAACGTCAGTAGTCGAAACATGAAAATAGATGTCACGCCAAATCCCGTTGATTGAAAGGAAATATCCGGTACCGCCCGAATTTCAAAAGGCCCATCAGGCTTTCCCAATTACCCAAACTAAACCGGCTCCTGCCGCCCATCGGGTTAAAGTCCCAATACTATAACCATCCGCCAATCCCGAGTAACCCTAAGGAATTAACACGAAAGAAGATCGCTCGCCAGTGGCAAAATACTCTATTTTACGTCTGCGAACTATCCTTCCTGCCCTACTAACCCAAACGGATGGTCTTAGTTTCGCCCTGGTCGACAAATTCATCCTATCCCTAGGATAGTTGGGGAGGCTCAGGCCCCCAACATGAAATCCGCCTTGGAACCATCAATAACATTCGCTAAAAGTCCGTTTAGTCGGGCTTTGATCCCCCATCTGGCTCTGTTTTGATTCTTGTACGGCTATCGCGATTAAAACTTGTTTCCAACGCTCTGGAGCTACTTATGACGATCGGTTCGAGAAGAAAATGGCTGGCTTTGGGGATGCTGTCTGCGTCAGTCGCCTTAGGTTGCAAAGGGATGGGAACGGATATGAGCAGTCTTTCCAGGGTTCCACCTCCTGGAACTGGAAGCTACTCAAGTCCCAACAGTTATTACACACCCCCAAGTGGCTCTTGGTCGGCAACTCCACCTACCGCTGGCTCGGCTACCAATCCTTCAGGCAGTGGAGCAGCTGCTGGCACCGGTGTCTCGCGTTCGGCGACGCCCGCCAGTGGAGCAACCAGTTCCGTAAACGGTTCTTCGGTAATGGGTTCAACCTCCATCAACGCGACGATTGGTACCGGCCCTGTGTCGAATAACGCAACGGCACCCAAAAGTACCAACCAAAGCGCGCCAGTCGTTAGTGCTTCAACCAATCGCGTCTCCGATAACAGCGTTCAGACTGCGATTTTTGAGGGCGAAGACTCCGTGAACTCTAAAGTCATTCCAGCTTCAGGAGGTTATTCGGATAAACCAAC